>CAKUQA010000001.1 GCA_934675225.1 uncultured Candidatus Melainabacteria bacterium
ACTCCATATTTATCAATTAAAGTCATGTGCTCTTTTGTCAAGTAGCCGGCATTTTCTCGCCATTTATATTGAGGGAATTTAGCATCAAGCTCATCCATATATCTATCCCTGCTAACTTTGGCTAAAATACTTGCTGCTGCAATAGATGCAGAAGTTCCATCTCCTTTGATTATAAATTTTTGAGGGAAAGAAAAGTTTTTAATTGCTCTGTTACCATCTACCAAGACCTGTAATTCTTTTTCTTTTAATTCTTTTGGAATACGCGAAATTACGTCAGAGCATGCTAAGTTCATAGCTTTTAAAGATGCATTTAAGATGTTTATTCTCTCAATTTCATCAACTTCTATACAAATTATTGAATTTATTGTTTCGGATTTTATTATATCAAATATTTCTTCTCGATGTTTTTTTGATAATTTTTTACTGTCATTTAAAATAGAAAGTCTTTCTATTAAATCATCGGATACATTATCAAAACATACAGCAGCAGCAAAAACTCCTCCTGCACCGCAACCTCTGCCGGCTTCGTCTGTTCCGACTATAATTTTTCCTAAATTAATATCATAGTCAAATAATTTTTTTGACTTAATTTCATGACATACCTTTACCATAAATTACTCCACAGAAGGAATTTCATCCAATATAAATTTGCCGATTTTTCCTTCTCTAAAATCTTTGAGAACATAAACAGATGTTCGTTTTATATCAGGGTTTCCTCCTGCAATAATCCAATTCCTTGATTTTGCTATATTTTCAAGAGTTAATTCTTCAATTTTATAATACTCTTTTACCTGCTTCGGATATTTATTGGCTAATAATTCTAAAAGCTCATTTGCTACAGCTTCACTTGAATAGGCATTTTCAGAAACAGCATTAACAAAAGCTAATTTTTTAGCTCTGACTTGATCTTCCTGTTTCATTGGAATAATCCCTGGGGTGTCCAGCAAATCTAATTGAGGGTTTATTCGAACCCATTGTTGTTGCCTTGTGACACCGGCTTTAGCCCCTGTTTTGGTTTTGGATGATTTGGTTAATTTGTTTATAATACTTGATTTCCCAACATTAGGCATGCCAACAACCATTACTCTTGCTGCCCTTCTTAATAAACCTTTTTTCATTAAAGCTTGAATTTTTGGTTCTGACAATTCTACAGATTTTTTTACTATAAAGTTTAAATCTTTTGAGTTTTTGGCATCAGAAATAATTGCAGGAAAACCTGTTTTATCTTCTATTATTTTGATGAATTTTTTGAGTTCTTCTATGTTTGTCAAGTCTGATTTGTTGAGCAAAATTAAACGCGGCTTTTCACCTAAAAGCCGCGTAATATTATCATAACTGCTAGATAAAGGCAGTCTTGCATCGATAACTTCTATAACGGCATCCACTAAAGAAAGTTGTTCTTTTAACTTCTTTTCAGCCTTAGCAATATGACCGGGATACCAGTGTATGTGAAGCTTATCTTTTTTCAATTTTTTCCTTGATACGAGTTGCCTTACCTGAACGTTCTCTCAAGTAGTATAGTTTAGAACGTCTTACATCACCTTTTCTAAGAACTGTGATTTTGTCAATTCTAGGAGAGTTTAGTAAGAATACACGTTCAACTCCTACACCTTGGAATACTTTTCTTACTGTGATAGTTTTGTTAACGCCAGAACCATGTTTTTTTATAACAGTACCTTCAAAAGCCTGAATTCTTTCTTTGTTACCTTCAACGATTCTTACAAAAACTTTAACAGTATCCCCAGGATTTGCATCTGTAGTAGTTTCTTTTAAATAAGATTTTTCTAATTCATCAATAATAGGGTTCATTTTTACAATTCCTTTATATTATATTTCGTACTTTAACTTGTTAAAATTCCTTTTTTACAATCGGTGCTCCACAAATACACCGACGCACGTATATTTATACTAAAACAAAGGTCTTAAAATTTCAAGCAGTTTTTAAAATTTTGTAATATAATTCAATTATGGGCACTGATTATAAAAAATTGTTAAACAAAAATAAAAAGAAAAAATTTGCGGATCCGAAGAATATGGGTGTAAACATAGACAAAAACGAGTATTATGAGATAATTCTTTCAAATTCTGCTCATCCGGAACAAGTTAAATAATTTTTCTTGACATTCAAAAATTTTCTGTATATCATTGATTTGTGGTTAAGACCGCAGAGCTGAAAACTGACTAAATATCAATTTAAGTGAAAGTGGTAGACTGCAAATAAAATAAGTTTGAAAATTAAATTTGGGCATGTGGTGGAATGGTAGACACGCTAGTCTTAGGAACTAGTGCTAACGCGTGGGAGTTCGAGTCTCTTCATGCCCAGTTTATAAAGAAAGAGAGCACCTGTTTATATGGTGCTTTTTGTATATATATAAGGATATGTGTACAATGATTTCCCCAGTTTCTTACAAAATTAACAACTATCAATATCAACAAAACAGTATACATAAAAGTAATCAAACATTTACCGGTTTTTCTCCATTAAAAAATTATATGGATAAAACGGTATGTCGTTTTAATGTAATGTCCAAATACAGATGGCATGATGTGGATGATGATTTGAAGGTGGGGTTAAAAATTGTTTCTGAAAAAATCGGAGATAAAATTTTTAATGCTTGGGATTTAAATCCAAATAATTCTAAAAAATATATAATGTTTTTCCATGGTATGGGGCAAAATATTTCATCAAATCAGCCTTTGTATAGAAAAATGATTGAAAAAGGTTTTGGTGTACTGTCATGTGAATATGGTGGTTTTGGTGAAAATACTGATATGATTTCCAGAGCTGCTATTAAAAATACGGTAAAACAGTCTCTACAATATCTTAAAAATAAAAATATTAACAATATCGGTGTAACAGGTTATAGTATGGGGAGTTTTCCGGCTATTGAAACAGCATCGCAAAATCCAAATACAAAATTTCTTGTTTTGATAGCTCCGTTTAATTCTCTAAAAACAGAAGTTAGCAATATAATACAATGGAATATAATCAGAATGCCCAAAATAATAAAATTTTTGTTGAAAAAATTTCCATTTTTATTAAACAGCTTAGATAGAACGTTTAAAACTCAAAAACGATTGGCAAATATAGAAACTCCAACTTTTTTAATTCGAGCAACCGGCGATAGAGTCGTTTCGCAAAAATCAACAAAGAGCCTTATTTGTAGCGCTAAAAATTTGAAAAGTTTTATTGAATTGCAAGAAGGCGGACACTCTATGGATGATGCAAAGTTGAGCGCTTTTAGCAATTTGCCGCTTGAAAATTTTTAATTTATAAAGCTCTTTTCCCGATACAATGGTATTCAAATCCGCGTTGTTTTAAACGTTTGTTATCGTATTGGTTTCTTCCGTCAAAAATTATAGGATTTTTCATTAGTTCTTTTATTCTGTCAAAATCAGGACGTCTAAATTCGTTCCATTCTGTTAATAATAACATGCAGTCAGCATTTTCGAGTGCTTCATAAGAACTTTTTGCATAAGTTATTTTATCTCCAAAATAAGTTTTTGCCTGTTCAAAACCTTTGGGGTCGTAAGCTTGGATTTTTGCTCCAAATTCCAGTAATGCGTTTACTATCGTAATTGATGGAGCCATACGCATATCATTTGTTTTTGGTTTGAATGTCAATCCCCATACACCAAACGTTTTACCTGACAAATTCATTCCAAAACGGCGTAATATTTTTGTTATAAATATTACTCTTTGTTCTTTATTTACTTCATCGGCTGCTTCAACAAGTCTGCAATTGCAGTTGTTATCTTTTGCAGTTTTTGTCAGAGCCATAACATCTTTTGGGAAACAGCTTCCACCATAACCAAGTCCCGGAAACAAAAACTGTGAGCCTATTCGTTTGTCTGAGCACATCCCGATTCGAACCATCTCAGCATCAGCTCCGACAGCTTCACAAATATTTGCGATTTCATTTGCATAAGATATTTTTATAGCTAAGAATGAATTTGCTGCATATTTAGTCATTTCAGCAGATTTTACATCCATTATTACAAAACGGCTTGCGGTTCTGAAAAAAGGTGCATAAACTTCTTGCATTATAGCTGTTGCTTTTGGTGAATTTGAACCTATTACTACTCTGTCAGGTTTTAAAAAGTCGTCAACGGCTGCACCTTGCTTTAGAAATTCCGGATTTGAAACAACGTCAAAATCTCCATTGTAGTGTTTTTTTATAATTTCGGTAACTTTATCAGCTGTTCCAACAGGAACAGTTGATTTATTAACAATTACTTTATATTCATTGATAGATTTTCCGATGCTCTCTGCTACATCTCTAATGTAATGTAAGTCTGCAGAGCCATCTTCATTTTGAGGAGTTCCTACCGCAATAAAACAAACTAGAGATTGTTTTACTGCATAATCAATGTCTGATGAAAATTTGAGTCTACCTTCTGTAACATTGGATTTTATAAGTTCTTCCAAGCCCGGTTCAAATATTGGAATAATTCCGTTTTCGAGTTTTTTTAGCTTGTCTAAATCATTATCCACACAAATAACGTCATTTCCCATATCCGCCAAACAGGTTCCGGCAACCAACCCAACATATCCTGTACCTATTACACAAATTTTCATTTAATCTCCTTATAATTCCTTAATATGCAATATAGCACAAAAATTTTTTTTATGAGATAATGCTAATAATAAGTAAAAAGGGGATATTCATGGATTATAACTATAAATTGAAAGATACAGTGTCTAAAGATGCTTTTAATTATAAATACTTGTTAGGGAAAATATTTCCTTATATAAAACCTGTGTTGCCAAGAGCTGTGATTAATATTATTATTGCAATCCCATTAGGTTTGTTGGATGGTGTTGTAGCACTTTCTCTAAAGCCGTATTTGGATTTTGTAATTAACGGTAATCCGGAACATACTTGGTCATGGATGGGTATTTCAGTTCATTCACAAGCTTTTTTAGCTGCTGTTATTCCGTTTGGTATAGTTGCTTTTGCGTTGTTCCAAGGTGTATTGAAATATTTGAGCAACTATTTAACAGATTGGACAGGTCAAAAAATTTCAATGGCGTTGAAAAAAGATTTGTTCAAAAAGTTGACATCTATGGACTCGCAATTCTTTGATGTAAATTCATCAGGAATTGTGTTGACAAGGTTTTTGTCAGATCCTGATGCTGCATCAAGAAATATTATAGAAATGCTAAAATCTTTTATTGCAACTTTCTTTGGGTTAATCGGACTTGTTGGTGTGCTATTATACAATTCTTGGAAGTTGGCTATAATCGGTGTGACAATTATGGCAATTGCGGTTACTCCTGTTACGTTGATTAGAAAAAGAATTAAAAAAGTTTCAAACGCAACAATGGTAGTTGGAGGAAATATGACTACTAATTTTAATGAAACTTTTGCCGGAAATAAAATTATGACGGCTTATAATTTGCAAAATGATCAAAATGAAAAATTTGACAATCAAATTTTAGAACAATTCCACTTAGCTATGTCTTTGACAAAACGTGTCGGTTGGATGTCTCCAATTATGTATTTTGTTTGTTCAATTGGTATAGCGCTTGTTATGGCTTACGGAAACCACTTGATTTTATCAGGACAAATGACTGCAGGTAGCTTTGCGTCATTTGTAACTTCTTTATTATTGCTTTATAAGCCGACAAAAACATTAGGAAATACTTTAACAAGTTTGCAAGGTGTGTTTGTTGCTATGAGTCGTGTGTTTGAATTGTTTGATTTGCAACCTCAAATTACATCACCTGCAAATCCTGTAAAATTAAGTAGTTTGAATAATTCAATTGATTTTAAAAATGTTAATTTTGAATATGAACCAAATACGCCTATTTTGAAAGATTTTACACTTCATATTAATAAAGGTGAAACAATCGCATTAGTCGGAAATTCCGGAGGTGGAAAAAGTACTGTAGTGAGCCTTTTGCCTAGGTTTTATGATGTTACTTCCGGAGAAATAGATTTTGATGGTGTGGATATAAGAAAGTTTGAACTAGAGTCTTTAAGACAAAATATATCTTTTGTGTTCCAAGATAATTTCTTGTTCTCAGGTACTATTAAAGAAAATATTTTGATGGGCAACGAACATGCAACAGAAGCAGATATCGAAAAAGTTGTGACTATGGCGCATTTGGATGAATTTGCAAATTCTCTTGAAAATGGACTTGATACTTATGTTGGAGAGAGAGGAACAACTTTATCTGGAGGTCAAAGACAGCGTGTCGCGATTGCAAGAGCTATGTTGAAAGATGCTCCAATTGTTATTTTGGATGAAGCAACTTCTGCACTTGATAACAAATCAGAAGCAATTGTTCAAAAAGCTCTTGATAATTTAATTCAAAATAAAACAGTTTTTGTAATTGCTCACAGATTGTCTACGATTAAAAATGCAGATAGAATAGCAGTTGTTGATGAAGGCAGATTGGCTGAATTAGGAACTCATGATGAGTTGATGAATATTCAAGATGGTAAGTATAAATATCTATATGAAATGCAGTTCAAAAATCAAGAAGAACTGGTAAAAGAATAATTTTTATAAAAATTTATATAGCTAAAAAATCCGATGTATAAAATTTATATCGGATTTTTTTATGTACTTTATTTAAAGAAATATTGAAATACTTCCTCTAATATGTTAAAATAGTAATGTATTAATAAAAAAGAGAGGAAGTTTATGAAAAATTTTAGATTACGCTTTGTTCGGGGGGGGGGCAATCGCTAAAACTTTCTCATAATCATGGTTTTGAGCTATTTGAAGTGTTAAAAGGCTCGTCTTTTTATAGTGGAGTCTTAAAAAGATTCTTCGCTCTGCTCAGAATGACAGTGGATGTCACTCTGAACTTGATTCAGAGTCTATCAATGCTGGTTATGATTGCAACAAGTTTGAGGTTACAAAAGACCCCTCACCCTATCCCTGTCTTGAATTTGCTTCACGCTCACAGAATTCCACAAAAGTGGCATCGCCACAGTTTGTTCCATCTGCTCGCTATCCGGACTCGTTACACTCCGTCCGTACGCAAATTCGCTCTCCCACAAGGGGCGAGGGAAAAAATAAGTCATGTTGAGGCGACGCCGAAACATCGCATGGTTGTAAAACTTGAAAAGTTTAACTTTTTAAAGAATAAAAATAGAGAAAGTGTTGTTAATTTAAAATTAACAAATAAGCTGGATTCTTTCGCATTCGCTCAGAATGACCATAACAATAATAGTCTCACAAAAAAAGAGGGGAATAACTTTACCGATACAGACTTTTCACGTTTTACGTTTCACTTCTCACTTGAACAAGCCGTTAACAACCAAAATTCTAAGGTCGCTTTCACTCTTGCCGAGGTATTAATCACTTTAGGGGTAATCGGCGTTGTAGCAGCATTAACTTTACCGGCAATAATGGAGAATATAACAGAGCGCATTAATTCAAGTCGACAGGCAAATGTAGCTAATAAGATAACAGAAGCTATGGATCACATGAAGTCACAAGGGGCTTTAGCAACATCTTATGCAAGTACTGATGCGTTTGTTGATGAATTGCAAAAATATATAAAAGTTGCAAAGCGCTGTGATGCAAGTCATATCGCAGAATGTTGGCCAACACCTACCGTAACGACCAGTGATGGTGATGAAGTTGACGTTTCTAAAGCTAAAACCGGTAAGAATTTGAATATAAAAAATAATACAACTAATAACGTTGGATTGATATTGGCAGATGGCGCCGCTTTAATTTTGACATATAACCAAGATTTTTCAGGAATTGATGAAGGAGATGCAGTTTCAGCTGTAATGAAAGATTTGCCTGTAGGTTTTGGAAAAAGTAAAGAGTTTGCATATACAAGCAGTGTGACAGCTCCTATAGATTTTGTAATGGATATAAACGGACAAAAAGGTCCGAATAGTGAAACAATCAATAACAAGATGCACGATATCCGGAGCTTTAAGGCAGCAAGATTTAGTAAAGGTTGTGCCGGAGTGGAAATCCCAGGGATTGGATGTATAGTAAACCTCGGTTCAAGTTATGAATGTGTTTCCGGAGCAGATAAGGATAAATGGGATAAAGATGGAAGATATACTCCATCATGTTGAGGTGGAGCAAAGAAAGCTTGTAATGACATAGGTATGAGTTTACCGGACAAATCAACTTTGATAAATTTACATAGCAAAAAGAATCAGTATCCTGATATTCCTCAGAACGGCTGGTTCTGGTCGTCGTCAGATCTCAATATTAACAACGCGTACTTCGTTGATTTCTATGACGGCCGCACGGGCTACGTCTACAAGGACACCCAAAACAGTGTCTTTTGTGTAGGTAATTAGAATTATCTATTTATCTATTCTAATGAATTTCTCTCGAAAACAATAATACATAAAAAATCCTCGTTTGGTTAACGGGGATTTTTTGTTATATTTATATTTTCAACTAATTCATTTTGAGTGTTTGGAGAGCCAGTTTTTCTGCTCCGTCAGCCCTTTGTAATGCCGCGTCTGCTGCTGACAAATCTTCATTTGATTGTAATTGAACTCCCAAAGGTGATGGAATATATGTTCTTATCGGTTCAGGTTGTTTTTTATTGTCTTGATTATTTGTTGTTGTCGTTGAAGTTGTTGTAGTCATTGTTGTATTTTGAGTTCCGTTTTTATATTTGTTTAACAAGTTTGTTTGGCTCGGATTTCCGTTTTGTGCAGTTTGTTGAGTTACTGTTTGTGTTGTCTGGGTTTGTTGTACTTTATTAGGATTTGTTGGTTGTTGCAATTGTTGAGGAGCTTGAGGTTGAGCTGCTTTTGCATTCTTTTCTTCTTCCTTGCCTTCATCAAGTACAGAGTGTTTTGGTTTCCCAAATATCAAGTGAGAACCTTTTATTGCAATTTTATTGAACATTGGCAATAGAACCATCATACCCAAGATAATTCTCATCGGATAACCTGCCATTTGTTTCATGCCGAATTTAGGGTGGTGGCCGAGGTCTTTGATTTTATCCCAAATGCCGTTTCTTGTAACTGCTTTGCTGTCGTAAGGTCTGATTTGTTCAAGACCTACTGTTACAACTCTGCCAACTCGTTTAAGCAATTTAACTAATGGATTTTTAACTCCGGCATTTCGCATTTCTTTTAATTTCTTAATAGAGTCTTTACAAGCTGCTTTATCTTTGAATTTTCCTGCCATAGCTTTTTCGTTATGAGCTTTAAGAGCTTGTCTGTATGCTTCAACACCTTTTTTATCCATTCCGATATATTGCAAACCGCCAATGTGGTGCATTAATTTTAGAGCAAATGGCATACATACGAAGAAGGCAACCATTTCAGTAAAGCGTTCGGCAAAAGATTTGGCTTTTTCTGACATACCGCCATCTGTTTTAACTGATTTGTAAATTACGTCAGCCAAGTATCCTGCTTGCATAATAGCAACAAGTTTTCCGCCTGCAACTCTGTTTGTCGCTCCTTCTAAAAGCATGTTATTGTATTTAGCCAAAAATTTACCAAGTACTGTTTTTGGAATTTTTTTGTCTAAACCGGTTTGTTTTAAAACTTTTTCTAATTCAGGATGTTCTTTTAGATTTATGTTTCCAAGTTCGGAAGCAAGTTTGTTTGCTGTTTCAGAAGCATAAACTTCTCTACCGATAATTTTGGTTTTTGCTTTCCCTAAAGTATTGTGGTTTGTGCCCCAAATTCTCGCAAACATTTTTCTGTTTGCTTTATATGTTGCTTCTAAAATTTTGTGTAAGTTATTTTGTGCAGATTTGGTTATTTTTTCCATTTCTGCAAAGTTGTTATAACCCCATTCAAAAGCTTTCATATCTTTTAATTTCGCAATTTTGTCTGCAGGTTTTAAACTCTTGAATACGGCTAATTCTGAATTTATTTGAGCAGCAGAAAGGTTTCGTCTTGAGTTTCTCAAAATCGTTTCAACTTCTGCTTCTTGCAAAATTTTAGCTTTTGCTTCCGGAGTAGTAGCCTTGTCTATTAAAGCCTTAAATTTCTTAATATCAGCTTCTTTTGCTCCGTAACAATCTAAATCTTCAACATATTTTAATGGCTCAACAAAACGTTCTCCATGTTGAGGATAGTCAAATAATTGCATTCCCCACATTCCGTTATATTGACCTTTAACCATATCTAATTCCGGCTTTGAAGGCGTGTGTACAAATGCTCTTAAAATTCTTGATTTGCCAACAATTTTGTTTTTTACGAAATTTTTGAAGTTATTGAATTGGTTATTAATACCTTGTCCAAAGTCGGATTGTCCAAACTTGCTATTTTTTACATAATCTGTAGCCTTATCTCCAAATTGTCCTACTTTGTAATGTACAGTATCTTCGTAATTCCCACGAGATTTTTTAGCATAATAATCCATCCCTTGAGATATTGCTGCCCAAGTTGGTACTGCAATTGCACCGGTATATAGCATTCCCTTAAGGTCACTTGTTGTTTCAGAAACTCTGTTTGCAACATAAGTGTCTTGTATGTTCTCTTTTAACAACTCAGGATTTGCCTGCATAGCTTGCTGATTATCAACATTTTGAGCTTGAGCTTGCGACATAGCTTGAAATTGAGGTATTTGTTGTTTTTTATTTATATTATTGTCAAACATAATTACCCTATTTTCCCCTATATAATTATAAAAACAAAATTAAGTTAATTATTGCCTTTTAAAAAGATATGTAAAGAAATGTAACAGAATAATATAAAACTGAAATTTAGAATATTGTATATACTTTATATATACACAAGCATTAAGTAAAAGAATGAGAGGCATATAAATGGCAGTTGCGAATTTGAAAAAAATTGATGACAAATTAAAAAACATCTATGAAAATCAAGTTACAGTCAACAATAATCAGCCATTTGAGGACCGATCGGAACTATTGTTTGCTCAAATGAATTTTATTGCTATGGCAAATAAACAAGCTTTACATTTAATTTAACATTTTAACTCCAATTAATTTTTCCCCTACAAATTTTTACCTGATTTCATCCCGAAATCAGGTTTTCTTTATGTTGTATAAGTTTCTGATATAATAACGGTATGAAACTATGTATATTTTCAGGAACATTTAATCCTATTCATAGAGCGCATTTGAAAATGGCAGAATATGTTTTATCGCATTACGGATTTGATAAAATTATTTTTATTCCGGCATATAAGCCTCCTCACAAGGATTATGACTTGAATATGAGCCAACATCGCTTTAATATGGTGAAACTTGCAACTCAATATAATCCGCATTTTGTTGTTTCGGATCTTGAATTTAAACGAGAAGGAAAATCATATTCTTATTTGACTGCATTGAAATTATGCGAAGAATATAATGTTGAAGGAAAAATTCATTTTGTAATAGGTACTGATGCGTTTGAAAAAATTGAGAGTTGGTATATGGCTGATAAATTAAAAGAAATTGTTGATTTTATTGTTTTTATAAGAGAAAATAAACCTGTAAATTTAGATTATTTAAAAGAAAAAGGCTATAATTTTGAATTTACTCAGATGCCTTTTGTTGATATTTCTTCAACAGAGCTGAGAGAAAGGATAAAGGATGGTTTGCCTATTGATAATCTTGTAACAAAAGAAGTAGAGAGGTATATTTATAATAATGGATTATACAAAAATATTAAAATGGCTTAAGGAAAATTTGAATGAGAAAAGATATATTCATACACTAGGGACAGCCGATTGTGCCAAAGAACTTGCTGCTCAATTTGGATTGGATGTTGATAAAGCATATTTGGCAGGGCTTTTACATGATTGCGCAAAATGTTTTTCTAATGAAAAATTATTAGATATAATTCATGAGCATTTGAATGTAGAAGAATGTGAAATGCTGAATTATAAAACGCTTCATGCTCCTGTTAGTGCATATATTGCGGAAACAGAGTTTGGAATTAAAGATAAAGAGGTTTTGTCTGCAATAAGGTGGCATACTTTAGGTAGAATTGGTATGACAGATTTTGAAAAAATAGTATTTATTGCTGATAAAATAGAACCAAATACAAGGGAAAAAGAATATTCTGACAAGATAAGAGAACTTTTATCAGAAAACAACGGTTTAAATAAGGCTCTTTTAAAATGTTATAAGGAAACAATTAAAAGTTTAGTAAAAAGAGATTTAAAAATTTGTTTTATAACTATTGAAATATATAATAAGCTTCAAGATTTGGTTCAAAATTAGCATGTTCATGGTAGAATAAATCTCAAAGAGAGGAATTATAATGCAGGTACTGGAAATTAAGAATAATTTGGTAAAGATAGCTTATGATGTGAAAGATAATTTAGCTCTTTCCGGTTTTGTTATAATAGAAGATACTAACACCCCCTATGTTGCTCAGGTTGTTAATGTAAAAGCCGATAAATTAACGAATTTTGCTATTGTAAAACTCTTATTTACATTTAATGAAGATGGAATTTTGAAAAATTATAATGGAACAATTCCTTCCTTAAAGTCTACAGTATCTGTTTTGCCATCGAAAGAATTATTAGATATAATTCCGGTAGAAAAACCTCTTGTTATGGGACAAATAGCTCAGCAAGACGTTACTTTGAAAGTTGATAGAACTATTTTAGATAATAATTTGTTAATATGTTCTGATAATGTCGAAAATACAAATATTCTTATAGATAATATGATTAGGCAAATAGACGAAGATGAAAAAGTTGTAATATTTGATACTGATGGTCAGTTTGAAGCTGAAAATAAAGTTATTTTCGGTCAGGATTTTAGGTTGCCATTAAATTATAATACTATTAATTTTATCTATGAAAATGAATTGGATGATGTTGATGCTACGAGCAAAGCTGTTATTCAAGATGTTTTTATTGAAGTTCAAGAATATACAAGAACTTTGCCGGAAGGATATTTGCCATTTGAAACGTTCATTAATGTTGTTGATCAACAGTACAGAGAAACCCAAATTCCTCAATTGATTTTACTTAAAAATAAATTATTGAAGTATAAGGAAGTTAATGCTTTTGCAGAAACATTGAAGGATGTTATGAGTTTGAGTATTACAATTGAAAATACTCCTGTCACTGTTATTGATATTTCTGATATGACTCCTATTTTACAAAAAGAGATTATTGCTTATGCATACGGAGTAATGAGTGGAATAGATGGAAATATTTATTCTTTTGTAAGTGTTGATAATACAAATTCAAGTAAAAAATTATTGAAAACATTCCTGTCAAGAGACAGTGTCTATACAACCATTGTTTGTAGACATGAATATAAATATTTACCTGAATTGAAAAGTTCTGCTCAGAATTTAATTTTATTTGCTCCGCAAACTTTGCAACATGATTTTGCTGCATATAATACTTTCTTAAATAAATTAAATCCTGATGAGTACATTGTGTATGGTGCTCATACTCAAAATATTCCTTTAATCGTTGAACTTGATGAATTGGTTTTGGAAAAAAAGACTGATGATAGCGATGACGATGAGGAGAGTGCCCCCACGCCCAGCATAGTTCCAATGCCTGAATCTGTAAAAGAAGTTGAACCGCAGGAACCTGAAAAGTCGGTATCTGAAAATATTAAAAATGGGCAGGTTGAAGAACCTTTAAATAATATTCATGAAGAAATTGCTGAGAGCGAACAGCATTTTGAAGCTCCGAATGTTGAGTATCCTGATTTGGAAATAGAAGATAATGCGTCTTTGACTAATGAGCCTGTAGAAGAATTTTCTCAAGAAGATGTTTCTATTGTAGAGTCAGAGCCTGTAATAGAAGAACCGGCAGCAGAAATTGTCGAAGAACCGACATTTGATATACTTGAAAATTCTCAAACTGAAATTTCTGAACCTGTTATTGAAGAAGAACCGATTGTAGAAGATTTTTCAGAAGTAAATATTGATGAAGTAGAAACATTTGATACGCCTGTTGAAGAAAACTATGAACCGGAAAAAGATACTGAAAATGCTCCTATTTACAATATTTTGGATGAAACAGAAGATGTAATTTCAGAAGAACCGGAAGTTTTGCCGCTAGAGCCTGAAATTGATTATTCGGTAGAAGATAGTGACGTTGAAGAAGATTATCAAGAACCGCAATTTTACAACAATGATGAAAATGATGCGATGATTGAACAGGCTGCAAAAGATGTTGATAAACTTATTTATGAAAAACTTCCGGAAGAAGATGTTACCTTGAACGATTTGTCAGATTTGCAGTCTGATGAATTGACAGAGGATGATTTGAATTTGATTGGAGATTTAAATTCTGACAATTCGGTTGAAGAAAATGAACCTGATATTCCGGAATATAATATCGAAGAAGAACCAGAAGAACCGCAAGAGCAACCTCCTGTAGTTCAAATATACAATGCTGATGATATTGAATATAATGAACCTCCGGTGTTAGAGCCTGGAGACAGAGTTTCTACTCCTAAATATGGTGAAGGTATTGTTCAGAAAATGATAAAATACGGTAACAAAATGCTTTGTTCTATCGAGTTTCCAAATATTGGCAGACGTTTGTTAGACCCTGCCATGACAGAAATTAACAAGTTGTAATTAAAAATTTCGTTAAATAAAAAATGTAAAAAATAAACAGAGATGTTTATCTTAAATTTGCTGCATTTTTTAGATAAACAAATTTTGGAGTGAAATTTTTATCACAATTTAGAACAATTAATACTCTCAAACACATTGGTAGTGAATTTGGAACATCCAGCTCGTGATAGCACATCATCGCAACATTTTCCCATTTTAAATCTATTCTTGCAAATTTAGCTGGAAAAGCTGCATTCAAATCAGGTGTTAGAGTAAAAATGACATGTGAAATATCAGAGATAATGATATTGTTACTTTTTATCATTTCTTTTAACAATTCAAGAGTAGCTTCTTTAATTGCTTCGGAAGTGTTTTTGGATACTGTTATTGCGCCTCTAATACCTTTGGTTGTCATAAATTCTTTCTTTTTTATTTTGTTATATGCAATCCGTTGGCCCAGTCTCGAGCAAACATTTCCCCTTTACCTTCAGGTTTTACCTTAATGAGCAAAATGTTATCTTTTCCACACCCAACTTCAATACCTTCTTTGGAAACATGAATAAATTCTCCACATTTTGCGTATTCGCCTTTTACTACTTGTGTTTCAAGTACTTTTATAACTTTGCCGTTATAAGTAAAATATGCTGAAGGAGACTTATAAATTCCGCGAACAAGGTTATGAATTTCTGTTGCCGGTTTTGACCAATCAATTAAAGTTTCTTCCTTAGTTAATTTATTAGCCATACAAACTCCGCATTCGGCTTGTTTTTCCGGAGTGATAGTTTTTTCGACTAAGCCAATAAGTGTTTTTTCCAATAAATCCGGCGAATCATTACTAATTTTTTCAAACAAATCTACACAAGTCATATTGTCCGGAATTTCAATTTTTTCTCGCATACATACATCTCCGCAATCCAGTCCAAGTTCGGTAATCATTGTACAAATTCCTGTTTCTTTATCGCCGTTAATAATTGCTCTTTGAATTGGATTTGCGCCTCTATAACGTGGAAGTAATGATGCATGGAGGTTTATTGTTTCGTATTTTGGAATATCTAGGACTTCTTGTGACAAAATTTGTCCAAATGCGAAAGTTACAAAAAAATCCGGATTAAGTTTTTTTAATTCTTCTTGAATTTCAGGTTCTTTACGTATTGATTTTGGCTGAAATACCGGTAAATTATGTTCTATTGCAAATTGTTTTAAAACAGACATAGACATTTTATGGCCGCGTCCAGCCGGTTTGTCAGGTTGGGTTACGACTGCAAGAACATTTATTCTATCAGAATTATAGAGATGTTCTAAAGATTTTAAGGCAATAGCGGGAGTTCCGAAAAAAATGATATTTATCACTTATTTAACTCCTTATCTATTTCAGGTTCTTCTATAAGTAAATCAGGATTTACTGGTGGAAGTTTGTGGTCTGCTAAAATCTTATCTGTTTCAAATCTGTTTACACAATGATCAATGAATAAAATTCCGTCTAGGTGGTCATTTTCGTGTTGAATAGCTCTAGCTAAAAGCTCTCCATCTTTAGCTTCCAATACGAAAGGTCTACCATGTCTGTCAAGAGCTTTAACCATAACATTGGCATATCTTTTAACATCTGTATATGCTTCAGGGAAACTAATACAACCTTCTTGAGCGACTATAGCTCCAGATTTTTTTATTATTTTAGGATTAATAAAAACGATTGGATTTAACGGTTCATCGTTTTTTGAAACATCAATAACGAAAACTCTATAATTTACACCAATTTGAGGGGCGGCTAAACCAACTCCATTTTTAGCATACATTGTTTCAAGCAAATCTTGAACTAAATCTTGAATTTTTTTTGAAACTTTGTGAACCTCTTTAGATGGTTCTCTTAAACTTTTTTCTCCATATTGCAAAACTCTTTTTACAGACATTATTAAACCTCTTTCTTAAATAAATAATAACATAAAATTTATCTAACGTCTAAAAATTTGTGTACTTGAGGAATAAGTCTGACTTTTTCGTAATTTTTTAGAAATTTATCTAATATTGTAGCTGCAAAATCAGAAGTTACAGACATTTTATCTTCTATCATTTCCGGCTGAAGAATTAGTTCAATATCATATTTTTTACCTAATTCGCAGCATTTGTTTATTTCTTCATCAGTTATATTTTTATTAAATACAATTTTAGCAAATGTTTCTATTCCTTTACATGCCGCAAAAAATTTGTCATGGAATTTATAAGAATCTTTAATTCCTGTTGCGCTTTCAAGTTTTATATCAGCAGAAACAATATCTATATATGGTTTAACTTCCAGTAGTTTTTCAGCCAATGTTGCATTGGTTTCTAGGTATATTTTTTTGTTAATTAGTGGTAAAAATTCTTTTAGAAATTCACAAGATAATAATGGTTCTCCGCCGGTTAAAGAAATTGAATGTACATCTCTGTAACTATTTGATTTTTTCGCAAGTTCGTTTGGACAATATTCTTCAAAGTCATTTGTTGCAGAAAATTCTGTGTCGCAATAATTGCATTTTAAATTACAGTTGCAAAATCTGATAAAAAGTTGTTTATATCCGACATAAGGTCCTTCACCCTGAATTGATGCAAATATTTCTTTAATTTTTACTTTATTCATTTAATAAATTCTCTCTAATATTTTGTGTTGATAATTTTTTTAGCTTTTCGTAAAGTCTAATTTCATCATCCGACAAAGAACACGGAATTTCAATATGCACATTAACAATCATGTCTCCGTTTTTTCCGTTTTGAGCCAGACCTTGACCTGCAAGACGAAATTTTTGTCCCGAATGAGTTTTGGGAGGAATTTTTAAAGAAATATTCCTGTCAAATCCTGCAACGGATATTTTCCCACCAAGAACTGCTTCAAATGGCGTTATAGGTATATTATAAATTATGTTGTTACCATCAAATGAAATTTTGGAATTTGGTTCTATTTTTATTTTAAGAAATAAATCTCCGTTTTTGCCGCCATTTTCTCCATAATTCCCTTCTGATTTAATTCTTAATTTTGTTCCGTTTTTTACATTTTTTGGTATTTTTACCGAAATTTTTCTTTGTTCGGTCTTTTCTCCGCTTCCGTTGCAAACTGGACAAATTGCACCATTAATAAATTTTCGACCTTTACAATGCGGACACTCTCCTGAATGAACAACATTAATGGTTCTTTCAACTCCGTTAACAGCTTCTTTTATGGTTATTGAAATTTCTTCATTTATATCAGAACCTTTTTTAGGTTGCGGTGTTTCTTTGTTCTTTTTAGTAAAATTTTCAAAAAGATTATTTATTTTTTTTGAAAATTCTTGTTTATTAATTTCTTTTTCAAAAGGTTTTTCACGGGTTGAAGCAGTATTTGTAGATGATGAAGATTGCTTTTTATATTGAGATTGTGCTTGAGTTGAAGATGTGTGTTGCTTTTCTGTTTTTGTTGTTGATTTAAAAAAGCCATTTATTGTATCGTATTGCAGTCTTTTTTTTGCATCAGAAAGTGTTTCATAAGCTTCTGTAATATCTTTGAAACGTGAAACTCCATTCGGATTTATGTCAGGGTGATATTTTCTTGCCAAACGTCTATAAGCTGATTTTATTTCAGCTTCTGTACTGTCAGGTGTAACTCCAAGAATAGAATAATAGTTCTTCATATTCTTATATATAATGATGTTTTAAAATTTTTCAACCTGCTCACAAATATCACTACGGTATTTTTTACCGTTAAAAGTTATTAGTTCAACATCTTCATACAAATGTTTTCTCGCTCTGGAAAGAGTTTTGGCAGTCTTGGTTAGGACTAAGGTTTTTCCCTCGTTAGTTTCGTATTCTAAATATTTATTTTTAGATGTAGAAAAATGTGTAATGTCGGATTCAACAAGTTCAAGCCCCTTTATTATTTCTCCTTTTTTGCGAGCAGAAATAACGCATGCTACTGATGAGTTATCGGAAACACAAATTTCTTCGTAATCATCCGCAAAAGAACCAACAGCACAAGCTTCAAACAGTGTTAATAAGTTTTCGTCTACCAAATTTAAAACGGCTTCTGTATCGTGATCTGATAAAAACGGTTTGAAATCAAGTGTAACTATTTTATTATCATTTGTTAAAACACAGTCTATTCCTAAAATTCCAAGATATGGAGTTTCTTTCCTTTGTAGAGAGTCCAAAACTCGCTCTACAATGTTTTGCATAATGTAGTTTTCAAGTTCTTTAGATACTTTGTAATCCGGCGTAAAAGCTCCAACTCCTGAAGTTAAAATTCCTCCGTCGCCGTTTTCTGCAAATTTGTAATTAGCAACTGTAGCCAAATATAGTGCACTGTAGCCATCTGTTATAATGTAAACGGTAAATTCATGGCCGTATACATAATCTTCCAAGACTATTTTGTTTTCGCCTTTAGCAAATAAATCTTCTACAAAAGTTTTAGAAGTTGCAAAACTAGTACAAACCAATCTGTCAGCAGAATTTGAGTTCTCATCAGCTCGTATAACTTGTGGCATTGGAGCTGTTTTTAGGTAATCTATAGCTAATGGAAGTTTATCAAAAATTCCAAATCTTGGTGTTGGAATTCTTAATTTGTATAAAAATCTTTTTCCGGCAGAGCGACTAAGAGCGAATTGTGCACTTTGTGCTGTTGGACAAAAAATTAGCTGGTTATTAGCTTGAAATAATTCAGCAATATTTTTTTTTATTGCAGTTTCAGAAGAAACAATTGTTAAATCAATTGCATTTTCAAGAACGTATTCCAAAATTTCTTGAACATTTTCTTCTCTAATATCAACACAGTCTGCAATTTCTGAAATTGCTTTATTGCCGGAAATTACAGTGATATTGCAATCATAATTTTTAAACTTTTTTATAAGCGCGTATTCTTTTGCTGAATTTCCAACTATTAATATATTTTTTTTCTTATCTTCCATAAAATGATTGTAGCATAAATTGATAAATTTATTCAAATCATATAAATAATTGATTTTATTACGAATTATTAAATTATATGAAAAAATTATGTTATAATAATGACAAAAGGAAATTTATAATTAATTTCTTGTTGTAAGTGAGGTAGAAATGGCAGGTATTGTAAATTTATTATCGCAAATGTTTGTTCCACAAACAAATCAGGTTGCAGCTCCGGTAAGAAGTGTTTCTTCTAATCCGTATAGCAACAATCCGTTTGTAAATTATAACGGACATAGTTTGAATGCTTATGCTAAGAATGCACCTGTTAGGGGAGGTTATTTTGCCGGTTATTACAACGGGAAACAAAATATTGTAGGACAGCGTTTATTTATTGAGGTTTAACACCTCTACAATTGACAATCTCTGATAAACACGTTATAATATTTTTGTATAGTATTAGAGATTGAGATTATATGATTAAAAGATTATTTTTTGGTTTTTCATTGGCTGAAGTGATGATTTCAATGGCAATTGTTGGAGTTATTGCTGCTATGACAATTCCTGTTGTTATTTCTAATCACCAAAGACAAATTATGTTAACTCAAATTCAGAAAAATTATTCTGATTTTGAACAGACTTTAAGCATTTTGCAGGCGGAACATTTGTCAAAAGGTTTATATGCTTCGGTTTTGAATAAAAAAGCAGGTAAAACAATCGCACAAACTGCAGGAGTCTTTTTAGTCGGTGATGATGATAATGAACCATATTTTAAAGTAAAAAGAGATTGCGGAACAACTGCTCAACCTTGCTTTGCTGCTTCTTACAGAACAATTGCAAATACATCTACAGTAACAACTTTTACCTGTAATACAGGTTACAATGTTACACTTCTAAACGGGGCTGCAGTTTGTATAATTCCGGCAGAAATTGAAGCTGATATAAATGGTGTTACAGCTCATCCTGCAACAGTTTATATTGATGTGAACGGCGCAGAAGATCCAAATATTGGAGGAAGGGATTTATTTACTTTCAATATCTATAATGATTATACAATTGATGAAGTAGATCCAGCATTGGCTTCTGCGACTAAAAATACTACAAGAACAACTTTAATGGCAGATTGTACAAAATCAGCACTTGGTACAGGATGTTTCTCAAAATTGCTAAATGATAATTGGAAAATGAATTATTAAGAAAGGTATGATGATGAATAAAAAATCTGGTTTTACTTTATCCGAAGTTTTGGTAACAATGGCTGTTATAGGCGTTATTTCTGCTTTGACAGTTCCAACTCTGATAAATAACTATCAAAGAAAGGCTTATACGCTCCAGTTGCGTAAAGTAGTTAGAGAATTGTCTGATGCTGCAGATATGCTTATGACAGAAGAAGGAAAGCCTAAGTTTTCCGCAACAACCGGTTATAATAATTTGGATGATTTTGTTACACAACGTTTAAAAACTCTTAAAACTTGTTCTTCTTCTAGCACAACTGGTTGTTTTGCTAATGAAAAATATTCAAGTATATCTGGAACAGTTGCAGATAATACTTTTTCATGTGGAGGCAATTCTTATGTTTTAGCTGACTCTGCTGCAATATGTTTATATAGAACAGAGGGTTCGCAAGATGTAACAGTTGTTGTTGATACAAATGGGCAGGAAGGACCTAATGTAGCTGGGCGTGATTTGTTTATGTTTACGCTTAATGGCACAACTGGAGATGCCGCTTTGTCTGGATCTTCTTCTGATTGCCAAGGAAGTACTACAGGTACCGGTTGCTATGATTTGTTAGTAAATGAAAATAATTGGAATATGAATTATTAATAATTTTATCGTTTTAATAATTTAAAAGCTGATACATATTATGTGTATCAGCTTTTAGTTTATACATAAAAATTGTGCTCGACGGGAGTCAAACCCGTGACCTTCGCCTTCGGAGGGCGACGCTCTATTCAACTGAGCTACGAACACAAAAAATCGGGGAAATTTAGTTCCCCGATAGAATAATTGTAAAATCTGTTTCTCCGCATTGGTAATTTACAGGGTCATATACAAACTGCAAACCGCCAAAAGCTTCGTTTTTCTTTGTTAAATGGTTATAATAATCATTTGTTATTTTGCTTGAATGTGCAACAAATTGAGAGTGTGCTCTTGAAGCTCTGCCTGTGCATTTTACTTCTATTCCAGCAGCTTTAAGGTTTTCTGCCATTTGAGCTCCTCTACTGCTGTCAGAAGATAAAACACTTGCTGTAACAGGACTGTTTTCATCAAAAGCACCTTTGTTATCTCTATAAATAACTCTGTTTACTACTTCCTGAGTTTTTTCAGGGTCTAAAATCCAATAGCTGATATATCCGCGTTGGTTTGGAGCTCCAGGTAGCATCGCAACTTCTATTTTATCCATATCAATATGTTTTGTAAGTGCTGCATATTGGCTCATTTCATAGAAAGACATATCTGTTTTTACATATTTTTTTGCAACAGAAATTATATCAGGAATTTTGGTAATTGTTGAAGGTTGTTTCATTTTAGTTAAAAGACTTCTTAACAACCATTGTTGACGTTGAGTTCTCCCGATATCACCAAGAGCATCATGACGGAAACGAAGATATTCAACTGCTTGTTGTCCGTTTAAATGATGGTCTCCTTTGTTAAAGTTAATATGTAAATGTCCTGCATTATCGTTGTAATGCATAGGTTTTTCAACGTAAACATCCAAGCCGCCCATAGCATCAACAATTTCTTTAACTGCACTATCGTGAACCATTATATATCTGTCAATATGAACACCTAATGTATCTTCAATTGTGCGTTTTGTCATTTCAATACCGCCAATAGCATGAGCTGCATTGATTTTATTAACTCCATTATCTCCAGGAAGATAAACTTTACTATCACGAGGAATAGATAAAGCGTTAACAGATTTGGTTCTAGGGTCGATATTAACAAGAATGATTGTGTCGGTTCTTGTTCCTGTCCATAAATCTCTAGGGTTTCCGCTGGCATCAACTCCTAAGAAAAGTATATTTTGTCGTCTTAATCCAAATGGCAGTGCAAAATCTGCGTGTTCTTTGTTGTCGTTACTAATTGTCAATTTTTGGAATAATTTGGTTATAAACGAATCTTCTCCAAAATGTTTTTCAAGAAAGTTTTCATTATCAGCCATAATAAAAATACTTAAAATTACTCCAATAAATACAATTATCATTCCGATAAATACTTTAGCAAATGATGAGCGTTCTTCTTTTGCTTGTTTTGCTCTTTTTACGAACGTGCGTGTTCTGTACTCTCGTCTTCTTTGTGTTTGATTTGTCATATTTTTACCTTTTTGTTATATAACTTTAATTAAAAATGTTGACACTAACGTAAAGTATATTGCCAACCCTAAAACATCAATGGTTGTCGCAATTACAGGGCCGGAAGCGACTGCCGGATCTACTTTCATCGCCTTTAAGGCAAAAGGTGTAAATGTTCCAATAATTGTAGCTATTGTCATATTTATAGCCATAGCTAAACCGACAACAGCTCCAAGAGCTTTGCTATGCTGCCATCCCCAGCACACAAGAGTAACCAATACTCCAAAAATTGTTCCGATAAAGAAGCCGATACAAGCTTCTCTTAAAATGTGGTGAACTGCGGAGGAAACGGTAATTTGACCTGTTGATAATCCTCTAACCATCAGTGTAATACTTTGTGTTCCGATATTTCCGCCTAAACCTGCTAAAAGAGGCATAAAAATTGCAATTATAGGTAGCGCTTGTAAAGTATGGTCAAAGTGATTTCCAACATTAACAGCTATAA
>CAKUQA010000002.1 GCA_934675225.1 uncultured Candidatus Melainabacteria bacterium
AGCCGAGCCAACAGGTCTACGTTCTATTATTCTGGAATAATTTTCAATTCCTGAGCAATAGCCCATTTCTTTAATCATTTCTATATCGTATTTGACTCGCTGTTCCAATCTTTGAGCTTCCACAAGCTTATTTTGACCTTGTAATTCAATTAATCTATGTTGTAATTCTTCACGGATTAATCTAATTGTTTCATCAACATTTTCATCATTAGATACATAATGAACCGCAGGATATATTACAACAGATTGAGGAGTCTCAATTATTTCTCCGGTAACATTATCAATTTTTACAATTTTTTCAATTTCATCTCCAAAAAAGTAAATCCTTGTAATAATTTTTTCATAGGCAGGCATAATTTCAACAATATCGCCTCTGGCTCTAAATGTTGAGCGTTCTAATACCAAATCATTTCTGGTATACTGTACACTTACCAAATGTTTTAAAAGAACATCCCTTTCTACTTCATCCCCAACTTTTAACTCAACAGAACCTTTAAAATAATTTTCCGGCAACCCTAAACCATAAATACAACTAACGGAAGCTACTATAATAACATCATTTCGTTCATATAAACATCTTGTTGCATTGTGCCTTAAACGGTCAATTTCTTCATTTATAGAAGCAGATTTTTCTATAAACGTATCCGTGCGCGGAATATAAGCCTCAGGTTGGTAATAATCATAATAACTTATAAAATACTCCACTGCATTATCAGGAAATAACTCTCGGAATTCATTATATAACTGCGCTGCCAAAGTTTTATTATGAGCTATTATCAGCGTTGGCTTTTGAATTTTTTCAATAACATTTGCAATCGTGAATGTTTTACCTGATCCTGTTATCCCTAAAAGCGTTTGTGCATCATCTCCGGCATTAATTCCATCAACAAGCTCTTTAATAGCTTTTGGTTGATCTCCTGCCGGTTTATATTTGGAACATATTTTAAATTTTCTCTCCATAATAAAATTATACATTAAGCAAAAATACTAGCAAAAAAAATTTTTACGTGGTTATATATACTTGACTATAGTTAAACATTTACATGGTACAAAAAATTGATTAATGATATTTGTACAATAAATCAAGCTCGAGAAAAATTAAATACAAAACCAGACACAAACAGCAACTCTAAAAAGAAGCATAAGTATCAAGATCCGCTTAACAAGAAGGTGCCTGTTTTGATGTCGTACTCTAATGAAATAGGTACGGCTATTTCAGAAATTGCTCCTAAACTTGGTGCTGCTTTATGGGCTCCTACATTTATGTACTTAGGTGCAGATATTTACGATAAATACAAAAATGATAAAGACAACTACAACCCAAGCGGTAAAAGAGCTTTGAAACGTGCAATATTTCAGGGAATGACATCCCTTATAGCACTTCCTGCCGTAATTTTTGCAGCACAAAGCGCTATGTCTCCTCTTGGAAAGTTAGATAAATGGGGTATTAACGGAAACACCAAAGATGCCGTATACAAACACACCAAAAGCGTTATTGATCAAGCACACGGTTCTGCATTAAGCAGTTATGAAGATTTCCAAAATGCAATAAAAACAACTTTAGAAAACAAAATTACTTCCAGAAAAAATGAAAAACAGACTGCAAATTTCTTCAAACGCACTTGGAACAGACTATTTACTCAAAGATACGCTTTATTGACAACAGACAAAGCAAAAATTTTAACATTTGCCGAGGACAATGCTAAAAGAACTTTTGAAATCCTTACCGCATTAAAAGAAGATAACAAACACAAAGTTCCACATAGAATTTATAAAAAATACAAAAATATCTTACCTTTAATGAAAGAAATGTATAAAGACGGAGATTATTCATACCAAGCAACTAGAAATGCCTTAAAAGAATATCAAAAATCTTTAATTTTCAAAAACAAATTATTAAAAACCATTGGTGGTTTTACGGCTCTTTTACTTTGCGCAAGCCCTATAAATACATTTGTTGATAAACAAATTATGAAAAAATTTATCAGCCCAGGAATAGACCAAATCTCTGACGGTTTTGTTAACGAATCTAAAATGAAAACAATATTCAACAATATGGATGCCGCAAACCCTAATTCCGGAAGAAACGTGAGGACATCGAACCTGCTTGAGAAATTAAAGGTTCAGCGTGGTTTGAAGTCAAAGTCTCAGGAAACTCATTAATATACTGTCCTTGCGAATATTTGGAAATTAATTTAATCGATAATGCCGCAGTTCTTGCCGGAGATAATTCGACTATAGAAGTAACACATCTTTTACCGTCATTCAATTTATTAATTTGAACAATATAATCATAATTTGTTAAAACAAATGATTTTGCAAGTTTTTCTGACAAGTTTTCTGTAGCTACTACCGAATTTATTAACTTAGAAATAGTCGCTTCAATAGAAGATGCATGCAAAGTAGAAATAATACCTTTTCTATCAACAATTTCCGGAATAGGATAGTTTAAATCTGTCACGATATATTCAGGTTCAATTTTTATTATACTGGAGATCAAAGCATTAAAATCTGTTGATTTTCTATCTAATTTTACTCGCATAATAGAACCGGAATTATTAGACAATATAGGAAAATCTTCTGCCAAAACAACTCTTTTTTCATCAATTGAACTCTTTAGCAAAGCATTTAACAACGTAGATTTTCCTGTATTAACATCTCCTGATATAACAATATTTTTTTTATCTTTAATTGCTGAAATCAAAAAATTATAAATATCTTTTGACAACATCGAATTACTCAACAAATAATCTTCATCGCTATCAACATATTTTCTAATTGTTATACTAATTCCGGATATTGAAACAGAAGGCATTATGATTGAAATAAGTAAGTTATCAATTTTGATATTCCAAACATTCTTTGAATTATCGATCTCCGTTTTTGCCATATTTGAAATATTGTTAATTAAAAACTCTAACTGTTTTGAAGTAAGCATTATTTCAGTATTTAATATTTTACCCGCAATATCAATATAAACATTACTCGTTCCATTAACAAAAATAGCGGACACATTATCCTGTTTTATCAAATAATCCAATGGGCCGAAACCTACTATTGAAGAATACAAAGAGTTAACTAGATTCTGTTTTTCTTCATCCGAAAAAATAAATTCATAATCATTTAAATGGCTTTCAACAAAACTCTCAATCAAGTCTTTCTGTTTTTCGCCAGAATAATCATACCAAACCGGAATAGAATTAACTTTTTCGATTAACAATTTTTTCAAATCTAATTCCATTTTAGGAAAATCAAACTCTTGCTTTTGAGGTACTTCATGTATTATTTCCGTTTTCTGTTCATTAATAACATCTTCATCAATTACAGGCTCTGCTTTTTTAGGAGCAAAAGAGAACTTCGCAGGCAACTTTATTTCATGCTTTGCTGCCTTTTTAAACCTTGAACTTAACTTACTACTCTGTAACATGTTTATACCCTACCTTGTTTTTTAGTTAAATTCTGCCTATAAATATCATCAGACACCATTAAAGCTAGATTTTTACAACTCAAAGCAACATTAGAATCAGGATTAATATTTGCAACCGGAACACCTTTGTTAATTGCAGACATCATCGTAAAGTAATTATTAGGAATTTTCCAATAAATCTTCTTTCCTAAAGCTTCTTCAACATCCTCCGACTTAATTTCATCGTTTTCCATGTATCTGTTAACTAAAATTTGCACCTTATCTTCTGATAACCCTAATTTATCAAACAATTCTAAACAACGCTGACAATTTCTGATTGCCGGAAGATTAACTATTGAAACAAGAAAAATTAAATCAGAATTTTCTAATGCGTTCATAGCTTTTCTTTCAAACCCAGCAGAAGTATCAACAACAACATAAGAAAAAGTATCTCTTAATATATTGAATAAACGACTGATATCTTTTGACGGAACATCATCAACTTGTTTAAAATACGGAGGGTCAGCCAATACATAAAGGCTTGTATCCTTATATTTTTCCAATGTCGAAAGCAAAAAATCTTCATTAATCTTATCCAAATTTTGAAGCATATAAGATATATTAAAAGAAGGTTTTAAGTCTAAAAATGTAGTAACATCTCCAAGTTGAAAATTCAAATCGATTAATGCAACATTTTCTTTAGTAATTTTTGCTAACTCATAAGCCAAATTAGTTGCAATAGAAGTTTTTCCAACTCCACCTTTGTTAGAATAAACCGTTATAACACGACATTTAGACTTTTTCTGTTTTCCTCCGGTTAAATCATTATATAATTTACTTAAAACTTCAAAAAACTCTTTCTTAATAATAGGAATAGGTAAAAAATCCGTTGCTCCAACTCTCATAGCCCTAATAACTAAATCAACATCAGGTTTGTCAGATAAAGCAATTACTCTACAATCGGGAAATTCCGATGTAATTTTAGATACGAAATTCAAAGCTTGTTCAGGATAATCTGATACATCAATAATTACAAGCGCCTTCGAAAGTTCTGCAATACCATTATAAGCTTTTGTATAATCAGACACAGAAGCAAGATAAGAAAAACTTTCAAATTCTTCCAAATATAACTTTAAAAGATTTGCAGTGCTTTCCTTTTCCGCTATAACAATTGTTGGTATACTCTGACTCATAAGGTTATTGTATCATATTTTTTTTAAAGTAGCAAATATTAAATTGTTGGCTACTAGTAGTTATCGCCGATATTGTATTTTACATATTCCAACTTATCTTTTCCGGTAAGAATATTATAAAAGCTATTACCGCCCCAACATTGTGTTTGTTCCGGTTTCATTTTATCTGTGTAAACTTGTATTACATATCCATCTCGTCCATACTGATTAGGCAAACTAACTCCGTTAACATCTAACCACAAATATGCACAAATTGTATTTCTGTATGTATACATCAAAGGATTTCCTTGCTCGTCATACCTACAATTACCATCTGCATCAGTTTGGCAATTAGTTACTAATTTATCACAAGATGTACTCTGAGCAACACCTATAATAGCTCCATCTTCAAGTATAATTTTACTAAAATTTTGTATACCTCCGCCCAAATTTCCATCTTCACCTTTTCTACGAGTTGCATATTTTAGCTTGTAATAATATTGAGAGCATCCTTCTGCATTCATATTTGCACAAACTTTTGAACCTGTGAAATACTTAGAAAAATTTTTTGCAACTTCAGCACTTGATTGACTTGGATTAAATAGAGCAGAATTATCTCCAATACTATCATTTTCTTTTTGCGCTAAAAGAGCCGCATTTTGAATATTTGCATACAAACGTTTGGTTCTTACAATTAATTCTTTTTCTTTATAATTTTGAATTAAACTAGGCAAAGTTAATGCAGCAACAACTCCAATAATACCGAGGGTGATTAATACTTCTGCCAATGTAAAAGCTACACTTTTCCCCTCGCCCCAGCGGGGAGAGGGTGGCTGTAAGACGGGTGAGGGGGTCAAATCAACATTGATAGATTCTGAATCTAGTTTTACCCCTCTCTTGAATTTGTAAGCGCGCTTTTGTTTGCTAACAAATTCTTTCTGTCTTGAATTTACTCCACGCTCACAGAGTTCCGCAAAAGTGGCAACGCCACAGTTTGTTCCATCTGCTCGCAATCCGGACTCGTTACACTCCGTCCGTACGTAAATCCGCTCTCCCTCAAGGGTCGAGAATTCAATATGCCCTGTCATTCTGAGCAAAGCGAAGAATCTACCTAAAACTCCACTATTAAAAGGTAAACTTTTTAATATTTCAAACAGGTTAAAACCATGATTATGAGGGTTTATGCGGCGATTGCCCCCCCCCCGATGAGCCTGCCAATTATGGCATTTAATTCAAATCTTTTCATAAACTTCCTCTCTTTTTTCAAATATTACCTTCTTATTGTACAATATTTTTCAAAACTTTTCAATATTTTATACAATACAAATTTAAACTTTTATTCAAAAATACAAAAACATCTACATAATAATTAAAAATAAAACTAAACCGTTTCTACTTCTTTATTTTCAGCCGGATTAGGTGCCGAATTTGTATAATCAGCATATTCTGCTATTTGCTTACACCATTCATAAGTTATTTCTTCCGGACTTAATTTATAAGAAATAGGTTTTCCGACATGCAAACGAACTTTTCTTCTTGTAAACGGTTTTAATTTTGGATAACCTGTAAACTCACCAATTGCAACAGGAACAATGTCTGCTTTTGCATTTTTGGCAATTACAATAAAACCTTTTTTCAAATCATTTATATCTGAGCCATAAGGTCTAATTCCCCATTGAGGAAATACCCCCAAAGACCAACTTGTAGATAAAATATCTTTTACTGTTTTAAATGTTGCGATTTCAGGTTTTGTTCTATCCACAGCAAAGGCTCCTAAACGTTTTACAAGCCACTCAAATTTATCACCTTCTTGAAATAATTCTTTTTTTGCCATATAAGCAATAGGTCTCCCACAAGCCATTGTTACCATTGGAGGATCAAAATGAGAAACATGATTTGCGGTATAAATAAATTTTCCACTTTTAGCTTTTGTTGGAAGATTTTCTCTACCAGTAATTTTACAATCATAAAATATTTTCATAAACGGAATTACAACGAAATATAAAAACGACATATAAAACATTGTTCTGAAAATATTATATTCATTCGGATATCTTCTATTATAATTACGCTCTTTGTTCATCACCAGCTCCTAAATGCTCTTGCGGTTCTTCATACTTAAAACCTGTTAATACTTGAATTTGTTTTATCCATTCTTGGCGAACTTCTTCCGGATCTTTACTATAAGGAATAGGTTTACCAATTTTTACAATTACTTTGCCTGTAAAAGGTAGATGTCTAGCCTCTTGCGTACCAACTATTCCGATTGGTAAAACAGAGCACTTTGTAATTTTTGCAAGTTTTGCAAATCCCTCTGTAACTCCCGTAATTACTCCAGGAACTCCTCTTGTACCCTGAGGAAAAATTCCAAACACCCAATTACTTTTCTTTATTTCCATGACTGTTTTTATCGTCGATGGTCCTAGACTTTCTCTATTCACAGCAAAAGTACCAAGCCAATCAATCCACCACCTGATAAAGGGAATATCAAAAAGTTCTTTTTTAGCCATAAAAGAAACCCTTCTGGGCAAAATACCTGCAATCATTGGAGGATCCAAGGTCGATAAATGATTTGGACAAACTATGTATGAATTATCTTTTGGCACATTTTCCAACCCCTCAACTTCCAAACGATATATAAGCTTACATCTAATCATGTAAAAAACTCTGCAAATAATAAATTGAAAAATTGTTCTCCAAATATTATATTCATCGGCTGTTCGCCTTGTGTAATTTTTATCTTTATCCCAGAACAAAGTATCTCTCCTTTAAGTCTAATAATATAATTATATATACAAAGTTTGCACATTACAAGTTTTTCATATATATTATAACTATTATTAAGGAGAGAAATATATGAAAACATCAAATGTAGAGCTAGAAAACGAACTATTTAAAAGCGTTTATGAAAAAACTCCGGATTATATTAAAAAACTTAATCTTATGGATTTTTCACAAAAAGGAGAATTCACATTTACATTAAAAAAAGAACATTTAAAACCATATGACAAAGAAAAAAATCCGGAAGGTTTAAACTTGGAAGAATGGTTTGCAAACTACGCAAAAGAAGCTAAAGTTTCAACTGCCGGAATTAGAGGTCCACAAAACATTTTGTATCCTCAAGATACAAGATTTCCAATTAATTTAGTAGGTATTGTACTTGCTACTTTGGCTAAAGCCCTTGTTGCGAATGAAAAATACAAAGGAAAACAAATTGTAAAAGTTGCAGGTAGAGAAGTTAGATATAATTCAGATTTATTTTTAGATGCAATTACAAGAATTCAAGCAGCTCAAGGGATTAGAACTCTTGTTCCCGAAGGTAAAAAAACTATTCCGATATGGCTTGCTTCATTTTTAGCATTCAAATTAGATTTACTTGGTGGCGAATATATTACTTCCAGCCATGGAATTTCCGTAAAAAATGCAACTAAAGACTTAAACTGTCAAGGCAGTCAGTATTTACCGGAAGAATCAATGGAATTTGTAAATAAAATCCAAGAAATTTTCGACGAAACAGAAAAAAAAGGTTCTTACAAAATAAAAATCGCCGCAATAGACAACCCGTTAATTGATGAAAAAGTTCTTGCAAATATTGATGATGGAGTTGATTTATATGTAGATTACCTTAAATCAGGTGTTGCTCAAAAAGTAAATTTGGATTTAATCAAGACAATAAAAGATAAAATTGTCATAGAAAGCGTTGGTGGCTCTGCATACAGAACACTAAGCCGAGTTTTGAAAAAATTAGATATTTCAGATAAATTTACATGGTTTGATACGGAAGAAGATTCTTTCTTCCATTCTATAGGTAAATATGACCACACTCCAAAAGGCGAAAAGGCTTTTTATGATTACTCTGTCGATGCAACAGTAGTTGCAAAACGTCAAAATGGAGAAAAATTCTTCCCCGTGATTGAAACAATGCATTACGAAGAAAGATTAACCGGCCTTCCTGTTGGAACAGCAGTTTTAATTACAGATCCTGACCATGACAGGTTAACTGTTGCTCAAACAGAATATGCTTGCACAATTCCTGAACTTGAAAAAGCAGGTATTGACTACATTAAGTTAAATGATAATCTAATTTTAACTATATTTACTGCAAACCAAGCTTTCTTAATGCTTATGGATTTTTGGGCAAAACAATTAAAAGCTCAAAACTTGTGGGATAAACACCCAAGATTTATGATTAAAACAACAGCTTCTGCAATTTCTTGGGATGAATGGGCAAAAAAACAGGGGATTAAAGTCGTAAATGTACCTGTTGGCTTCAAAGAAATTGCAAATATCATGAAAAAGGTTGAATTAAAACTCAAAAAAGCTCAAACTGCAGAAGTTTTGGTTAATGATGTTCTCGGAAACACTATAAATTTAGGAATTAATCCGCGTTTATTGTTTGCAGGAGAAGAATCCGGCGGTATGATTATGGGAACTGAAGAATTAATAAAATCTCAAAATGAAAGATTTGCAATTGCTATGAGAGAAAAAAGTGCAACAGAAGCCATTATTGTTGCATCTGCATTAATTGCAAAACTTCAAAAAGAACAGGTTTCTTTATCAGAATATCTTGTCCAAATCTTTGAAGAAAATAGTATCATTGGTCGTTTTGACACTCGCGTTGATATAGCTTATTATAATGAATCAGAACCGGACATTAACAAATTAAAAGAAGCTAAAATTGCCGGCGAAACACAGAGAACCAAAAACGATTTGTTCTATCTTTCAATGGCAATTGGCGTAAAAGAAAACAAAATGTCATTAAATGATGTTAAAGAAGTCTTAAATGATACTTTCAAAAGTTTAATTTTCGACAACCTAATCTCAATAAAATTTGTTGGCGATGGAACGTATCTTGAATTTTCAGATAAATACATTGAAATCAGACCATCCGGAACTGATGCAAAAACAAAAGCTTATGGCGGAGGCTCTGACAAAGCAGTTCTGGAAACTTACGCAAATGTTATGGGTAATTATTCCGGAGAAAGAACTGAATTGCACAAAAAATTTATTGATGATAAATTCTACAATTCAACAAAAGAAGAAGCTATGAAATATTATCTTGAATTTGTTGATAAAGATGCAAATAATGAACCATTTGAAATTCCTGAATACAAATTTTAGATTCAAATAAATCCAAAAGAGCCTGGCAGATTTAGCTAGGCTTTTTTATTCTCTCCAAGCTTTAAGCATATTTTCTTCAGGTTTAGATTTGAATATGTTTTCAAAAACAATTTTAGCTATATTATGTTCTCGAGCATCAAAACAATCTCTTAATCCATCACCAAATAGCTTTTTGCAATCCGCTGAGCCAACAACCTCTATTTCTGATATTGGAATATCATCGAGATAAACAAATTCTAAATCAGCTTTTCGCTGTTTAAATAATGAACTCATTTTTGCATCATAACCTTTGACCAAAGATAAGAGTTTTTTAGGCATCATATCTGTATATTTTTCAAATGCTGTTTTTTTATCATATTTTTTTAAAAGATTATCAAGTAGAATTTTCCGTTCTTTCGGTATTTCTGCCATATTAAACCATTTTCTTATTTCTAGTTCTACATCTTTTCCTAAACATCCATTTTCAACTTCATCTTGAGTCCTTATTCTTAGCTTTGATTGTTCTAAATTTTTTGTTGGAATTTTTAGCATTACAATCTTTTTAGAATCATCAAGCATTTTCCCACACAAATCATTTCTTAAATTTTTACTCCAATATTTCCCAAAGCTATCTAATTCCAAAGTATATACCCCCTGAGGCATATGTATAGTACTACATTTTAGAGCCCCCCGATTCAAGTATTTTTTGGTAGTTCTCAAAAGATGTCATATGATATAAATAGCGCGGAATTTTATGTTTTCCTACTTTTGTTGCAATTTGAACAGTATCAGTTTTTAAATTAGTATAATACTTTAAACCACTAATATTAGAAATATTAGGAGCTTTTGTTTCTAAAATACTCGACTTCCCAAGAGCTTTAGCATAATTTGCAGTTCTTTTCACCAAATTTAGAGCGGCATTACTTAATCCCATACAAATATCCTTATGTTCCCCATATTCATATAAAAAACTTTGCGAGCAAAAAATTGCTATATTTATTAAGTTTTTATACTTTTCGAGCTTTTTTCTTAAACAAAGCTTTGGCATGGTTTATTGCATCTATTTCTGAGGAATAAACCCCTTTAATCTGTTTTGTAATTTCATATTGTTCTAATTGAGTTTTTACTGTTTCATTTTGAATTACCATTAAAACCTTAATATGTTGAGATTTTAAACGTAAAATAATATCTTCCAACGCAAAAACCGCAGAAATGTCAAGAGTATCACTTCCATCATAAACAATTATCAAATAACGAGTTCCTAAAAACTCATCAAATTGAGAAATTATTTGAGTTGCCGAACCAAAAAAGAAGGCTCCGCTTATGTGAACAACCCTGATTTTATGGTGAGAATCCTGTTCCAACACTCTCTCAAGCTTCATTATATCCTTGTCATAAACAACTTTATCAATTAATTTTGCTTTATCTGCAACTCTTTTAGCGTACAATAATGCTGCTAAAGTAATTCCGGCACCAACCGCAACAATTAAGTTATAAAATACAGTCAAAAAGAATACCAATAAAAGAACATATAAGTCATCTTTAGGTGCTAATTTTATTACTTTTAAAAATTTTGTATCAATAATATCATATCCTATTTTTATCAAAATTCCCGCCAACACAGACAAAGGAATTTCTGCAACAAATCCGGAAAATTGAAAAATCAACAAAATTAAGATAACAGAAGTTACTACTGCTGCTAATTTTGTAGAAGCCCCTGATTTCAGTGCTGCAACTGTACGCATAGTAGCAGCGGAACCTGCAAGGTTTCCTGTTAATGCACAACAAATATTTCCTAAACCTTGAGATGCTAATAATTTACTTGGAGGCAACTGAACTTTGGTAACAGAAGTACAAACCAATCCCGTTAACAAACTTTCAGATGAAAAAATTACAGCTAATATTATTGAATAATGAAAATAGGAAATAAAATCATGTAAGTTTGTATGTGGAATATGTATTGAAGGAAGCGAAACAGAAACTTGAGAAATTTTATCAACATTTAAACCCATTTTTATAGAAATAAATGTGCATAAAATTAATGCTAAAATTTGTGATGGAACGTACTTATTCCATTTTTTAGGAAAGCCAAACACGATTAGCAACGTTAAAACACCTATAGCAAAAGCATGTAAATTTAATGAAAAAATTGACTTGAAAATACTCTCCAAACTTTCAATAGTATTAGAACAAGCAGGAAGTCCAAACAACGGATTTAATTGCATTATTATAATAATTACACCAACACCATTCATAAAACCTGATATTACGGGATACGGCACATATTTTACAACATCAGGCAACTTAGTCAGCGAGAGAAGAACTTGCAACACACCGGCAATTAGGATTATAAAAATAACAGCATCAATATTTTGATTTAAAGCATGCATAACAGAAGCAACAACAATAGCGACAGGACCGGTCACTCCGGATATCATCGGAATTTTTGTGCCAAACACACCTGCCACAAAACAAAGAATAATTGCTCCCCAAATACCTGCACTTGCACCAAATCCTGTAGCAACACCAAACGCTAAAGCTTGCGGTAAAGTTATTATTGCAGCATTTAGCCCTCCCAAAATATCCCCTGCAAAAATTTGTAATTTTTCTTTAAAATCCATAGGGTAATTATAAATAAACTTTATGCTATAATCAAGTAAAAAAGGGGATAATTATGAAAAATTTAAACAAACACATTGAACACACACTTTTAAAACAAGATGCTAAATACGAAGATTTTATAAAACTGTTTAATGAAGCTAAAGAACATAATTTCTTAGGAGTTTGTATAAATCCTGCTTACGTCAAATTAGCTAAAGAAAACTTAAAAAACAGTGATGTAAAAGTTGTTACCGTAATCGGATTTCCTCTAGGCGCAAACAGAAGTGATGTTAAAGCCTTCGAAACAACTAAAGCTGTTGAAGATGGTGCTGATGAAATTGATATGGTAATTAATGTTACTGCAATTAAAAATAAAGATTACGATTTTGTCGTTAACGATATAAAAACAGTAAAAGCTGCTTGCCAAGACAAACCTCTAAAAGTTATTTTGGAAACAGATTTGTTAGAAAAAGACGAAATAAAAAAAGCTTGTGAACTTTGTATCGAAGCAAAAGCAGATTTTGTAAAAACGTCTACAGGCTTTGTAAAAGGTGGAGTTGGAGCACAAGCAGAAGATGTAAAACTAATGTACAAGACAGTTTCTCCTTACGGACTTAAAGTAAAAGCTTCCGGCGGAATTAGAGATAAAGAAGCTGCAATAAAAATGCTTGAAGCAGGAGCAGAAAGGCTAGGAACAAGTTCCGGCGTAAAAATCGTTGCAGAATAAAAATTATAATCACCTATATAAAATATAAGAAAATATGACTATAATATTTTTAAATTTTGACCATGCTATAATATTCATTAAGGAATAGCGTATGGGTGATGAAGATAAACAATTTGATGCCACACCGAGGAAACTGGAACAGGCTAGAAAAGAAGGACAAGTTGTAAAATCAAAAGATTTTTCAACCGCACTTTCTTTGCTTATTTTATTTTCAGTAATTTTTGGTTTGGCACCGTTTATTTGGGATCAAATTGTTCAACTTTATACACTTCTTTATGAGCAAATCCCGAATGCACATGTAGACGAAGTCGGAATGACTTATATTTTGACTATTACAATCAAATGTGCAGCATTAATCATTGGTCCGGTTCTCTTTGTGGCATGGTTTATCGCAATTATGGCAGATTTTATTCAAGTCGGGCCACTTGTTGCGACAGCACCACTAATGCCAAAATTAGACAAACTTAACCCTACAAAATATTTCAAAAATATTATGTCAATAAAAACTCTTTTTGAATTATTTAAAAATATTTTAAAAGTAGTTTTATTAGGCTATATAGGTTGGAGTGTTTATATGCAGCATATTGAAAATATTCTTATGCTTGCAGCTATAGATAACAATTTTGCTGTAATGATTGAATTTGGGAAACTAATTACAGACTTTATTTTCAAAGCCTGTATTGCTTTCTTGGTAATTTCCGCTGCAGATTATGGTGTTACAAAATGGAAATTTTTGAAAGACCAAAAAATGTCTTTTAAAGAAATCAAAGACGAATATAAAAACACTGAAGGTGACCCTAATGTAAAAGCAGCCTTAAGACAACGCCGTATGCAAATGTTACAAAAAGGCATGATGGATGCAGTTCCGGATGCAGATTTTGTTGTAACAAACCCAACTCATATTGCCTGTGCTTTAAAATACAAAGCAGAAGAAATGGCATCTCCAATGCTTATCGCAAAAGGAACAGAACTTATTGCTAAAAAAATAATTAAAATAGCAAGAGAACACCAAATTCCGGTAATAGAAAATGCTCCGGTTGCTCGTGCTCTTTACAAAATGGTTGATTTAAATCAACAAATTCCACCTGAATTGTACAAAGCAATCGCTGAAATCCTACTTTTTGTTTACAAGTTGAAAAATACATCAAATAAAGGTACAATGAAATAAATTCTATGATAGAATAAATTTATAATCATGGTTATGCAAAATAAAAATAAATTACAAGAATATATAGATATCGTTCAGAGAGTTGCTAAAGTCGAACATAGACGTATTCCTCAGCACATGGTAGATTATGAGGAATTAGTTTCTATCGGGATTTTGGCTATTCAAGTTTTAATAAAAAACAAAACTCCGGAACAACTTGAAAAGTATAATGCAGCCTATATCGCAACCGCTGTTAGATGGGCTATCAGAAACGAATTAAGAATTAGATATAAATGGTATTCTTTAAAACATAAAGCTGATGATGAAGTCGATTCAGAAGAAACTGTTGAAGGCATGGATATGCAAAAAGCCAAAGTTAGAGAAGCTGTTTATGAAACTATTCTTTCAATTGATGGATTAGCTGCAGCCGCAAGTGATAATGATTCTCCATTTGACTTTTTAAAAGATCCGCATGCTCAACCTGATGAAAATGCAGAAATTACAGAAATGGGTAGAATGATTAGAGCAGCGATTGCTAAATTACCTCCAAAAGAAAGAACTGTTGTTGAATACCGTTTTTACAGAAATATGCAAGTTAAAGATATTGCAAAACAAGTAGGACTGTCACCTTCAAGAGTAACACGTATTGTACAAGCATCCTTAAATACTGTTAAAGAATACTTAAATCAACATGAACAGTATGGCTACTAGCTTTTACTTACATTATTAATCAACAACTTGAATTCTGCCATCGTCTTTTAATTCAATTGGGGCATTTAATTTTTTGACATAATCACAAGTTAGTTTGTCTTTGTCGTAGTCAAATTTTTCGTCGATTTCTCCTTTTTCTATTTTATTAGAAATCAAGTTATCCCCACCTGATGCTAAGAAATCGTCTGTTGCTACAGAATAAACTTTATCTGTGCGAGGATTATTTATATCAATTGGAATTTCTTTACCTTCTTTATCAATAAATGTCGCAGATTTAAGTTCACCATTTTTGCTAACTGAATATTTTAAACCGGAAGGCATTATTATTCCTGGTTTATGTCCTGGGTCATTGAATGATTTTGCACCTTTTTTCAATGCGTCAACAAGTTCTTTTTCTGTTAATTTTAACTTGACCATATTATTTTTTAACGGAACAACTTCAAATACTTGATGCGAATCTAGAGGGCCAGCTTCAAAGAAACCGCGAATATTTCCGGCATTAATTATTGCTAAATCCGTTCCACATTCACTTCTAACAGCATCCATAATCAAAAATGCATTTGGATTTGGATCAAGCAATCTTTCTTTTGTAGGGCCTGTTGCCGTTTTTATTTCTCCAAGCTGCTCAGGTTTACCTAAAATTTGCTCAAATACACCTTTCATAACTCTATTACGTTTAAAGATGTTTGAAGGCGTAACATTGTTTTGAACTTTTACAATTACACCTTTATCATCATCCCAAGTAATTTTCAAATCTCCGAAATACTCACCGTCTTTTCCAGCTTGAGTTATTATTACAGGTTCGTTGGATTTAGAAGTTAAAAGATTTTTTCCGGCTTCTACTCCTTTCAACAAATCATGAGTATGGCCACCGACAATAACGTCAATTCCGGAAGTCTCTTGGGCTAATTTTTGGTCTTTTGTTAAACCACAGTGAGACAAAAGTATAACTTTGTTTATACCTTGTTTTTTATATTCATCAACTACTGTTTGAACATCTTTTATAGTTTTTTCAAAGTTGTCTACACCTATTTGTTTACGAGAATCATTATCACGAATTCTTTCATGTAAATCCGGAGGCGCCAAACCTATAATTGCATATTTATGTCCATTCTTTTCAAGAACAAAAGATTTTTCAATTACACCATCTAACGGATTTCCTTTAGGAATTTGCAAATTTAACCCTAAACTTTTAAATTTAGCACCTTTTTTGCTTTCAGCAATTTCCGGAGGATTTGCATCATATTCATGGTTGCCGTCTGATGTAGCTTCTACTCCTAAAGCATTCATATAAGTATTTGCAGCTTTAACAATATGAGCATCTGCACCGGCGGAGATATCACCGGCAGATAAAACTAATTTGTCTGCTGTAGAATTTTTTGTATTAAAGTCATATAATTCTTTGGCGGAATATATTCTAGACATATTACCAAGTCTACCATGATTATCATTTATATAAAAAATATCGGTTGTCGAATATTTTGGAGAATTATCTGCTTTTTTATCCGACTTTTCAAACGTATCTTGTTTCGGTTGGGGATTTGTTTTAATTGGAGTTGTTTGTGTAGACTGATTTTGGGCTGCATTTGCTCTAAATGTTACCTTTGACAAATTTGTTAATGATATATTCATATTTTTTCACCTTTTATTAAATTAAACACCGTCAAGATTTTTTTTGCTTAATTTTTACTTTTTATTAAGCAGCTTGTCCGATTTGATTTCTTTCCAACACAATAGCTTGTGGCTGTGGAGTTACTTGGGATTGTTGTTGAATTGAATTTTGCTGCATTGTAGCAGAATTTTGATTTTGTTGTTGTTTTTTTAGTTCTTTGTATGATTTTAAACCTTCTACCCAGTTTTCTACAAAATTTACATCATTAGAAACTACTGATTGCGGTAAAGCAGCATGATGAATTTTTGGAAGTAAAAAGTCCTCCGAATACTCTACAGGTTTAGACACATTGTCATCAGTATCATTACAAATAAATGTCATTTTACCGTTTTTATCAGTTCTTGTTCCCGTAATTGTAATTTCATGACCATTTATAATTGTATTGTTGCCATCAACCTGAGTATAACCAATGATTACATTTTCACCCATTTTTAAAGCATCGGTAATCTGCTTTTTCATCGTATTAAAATCTGTTTCATATCCTGTTAATCTTGCATTTTCATCAACTGTTTGATAAGTTACGGATAATTTGTTTTTATCCTCAACTACAGATTCTGTAAAAGTTTTTTCAAATTCAATCAACCCTTTATCATTTTGATTAAATTTACCACTTCGCTTATCTGTTAAAGAATCATAAGATTGCTGAGAACCTATTTGCATAAATGTAGATTGCATCAGAACATCCAATGGAGAACGTTCATATTTATCTCTATCAACAGTTTGAATATGTGCTCTGACTATAGCATTTTTATCAGGAGCAAAAGTCAAGTTTGCTTTATCAAAATCTTTTGCCTCATAAGGAATTTCAAAAGCATTTAACAACCAGATTGCATCCAAAGTATTGTCAGCCAAATTATTCATTTTAATACTTTTTTGAACAGACATATTTGGAGAACTTAAACCTTCTGCAAATCTTGCAAATTCCGCAGGATGTTTATCTGCCAAATTATATTCAATGCTTGAAGCAACACATGTTCCGGAATGCTCAACATTTATGTCAGCATTCTTATCAGTTTCTAACGCTGCCGCCTGAGCCTGAAATTGAGATGGAATGTTTCCAAATTGTTGAGTAATAACATGCGGATCATAAATTGTATTGA
>CAKUQA010000003.1 GCA_934675225.1 uncultured Candidatus Melainabacteria bacterium
ATTCATAACCATAGATATCATTTACAACTTTGAAAAAGTCTAAATCAAATAACAGGCAAGAAAGTTTTGTACCATATCTTCTTGCACGAGAAATTTCTTGTTCCATGCGTTCTTGCATATATTTTCTGTTATGCAAGCCTGTTAATTCGTCAGTTGTAGAAACGATTTTCAATTTGTCGCGAAGTTCTTTATATTTCAAAAGGGCATTTGCTCTAATAATAAGTTCAATATTATCTATTGGAGTCTTAATAAAATCAAAAATAACGGCTCTAACTGTAGTGCCTTTAAAAACATCCCCAATAAACAATGTAGGAGCTTTAAATTTAGTTGTCATTAGTACATCTTTAACGTTTGGAACACTTTCAACCACTACTAATCCGGGATTAAGCATTTCATAATCTTTTAGGTTTTCGGCATTTTCAATTCTTACATTAGCATCATCAATTTGAGCTAAAACATCTGCCAATTTTGATTCGTTTTTATCTGTATAAACAACTATATTTTTCATAAAGCTACCCTTCTAATACTATTAACTTAAGTGGATTTTAACATATTTTTTTGATTTTATCAAGTGGCAAAATTTCGGTTTAGTGAGAAGTTGCTGTTTTTTCAATATAAAAATGACTGAATTATTAGTTCAGTCATTTTTTTCTAATATTAAATTTTATACAAAAATCTTATTTTTCTTCTTCATCATGATGTTTGTGTTTTACATCTTCTTTGATTACGATTAGGTTATTGATAATTTTCATGGCGCAAGTTGGAAGAACAACATCATCCAATCCTGTTGCGATGCTAATAATTTTACCGGCACCTAAAGTTACTTCATCCCCTTTGTAGTAGAATGTGTAATCATCTTTTCTGTCTGAACGAATTGTAATTTGACTCATTTTTTCACCACAGCTTACGTTTTCCGTAATGCCGCCTTTCTTTTTTACTAACTACTTTATAAAACTTTGTTAAACTTTTTGTCCTTTGTTATCATAAAAAACACCTTCAGCCATAACTTCTTCATAGATTTCTTCGTCTTGCTTGAAACTTTCTGGTGTGTAAGGATATAAATCAATGCATACATCCAATTCCGTTTCGATTTTGCCAATTATAGGCCAAATTTGTTCTCTTTTGGATTTGTCCTCAGTTTCAAAAATTGCAGCAAGTTCAATATCCTCTCCATCATGTATTTTCCCATCTAAGAACGTTCCAAACAGATACATTCCTTTGAAATCTTTAAATACTCGGTCTAAGGCTTTGCATAACTTGCTAATTACTTCATCAACTGAATTTATACTCATTTTTTACTCCTGATTAAGGTTTGATAGAGTGTACAACTTCGTTTCTGTTTAATGTAACCTGTTCTGATGTAGAAAGATTTTTTACAGAAACTTTATTAGCTTTTATTTCATCCTCACCTAAAATTAATGCAAATTTTGCAATTTTAGATGCTTTTTCCAGTTGTTTGGTGAACTTTTTATTAGCTAAATCAAATTCAATTGTCAAGCCTTCTGCACGTAATTCTTGAGCAAGAATAAATGCATCTGCCGGTGAATTAGAAACGATGTAGCCATCAAGTTTTTCCGGTTCGACTTCCGGTAATAAAGAATTTAATATTTCCATACCCATAGCCCACCCAACAGCTGGTGTATCTTCGCCACCAAGGTTACGAACCAAACTATCATAGCGACCGCCACCACAAACTGCATTTTGAGAACCCAAATTATTTGATTTTATTTCGAAAACAGTTCTGTTATAATAGTCTAAACCTCTTACGAGTAATTTATTTTCTACGTAAGGAACATTTAGTTTGTCAAGGTATAATTTCAATGTTTTGTAGTGATTTGCGCATTCTTCGCATATAAAATCAGATTGAATTATTTTTTGAATTTCAGGTTTTGCAAAAATTTCTTTACAAGACTCAACTTTGCAATCAAGAAGTCTCAATGGATTTTTTTCATAACGATTTTGGCAATCTTCACAAAGGTTATCAAATTCAGGTTTTAAAACTTCTTTTATTTTACTTTTGTATTCTTCACGACATTTTGGACAACCGAGAGAATTAATTTCAACTTCCAAATCATTTAGTCCAAGTGATTTAAGATAATCTACTGCAAGCAAAATAGCTTCTGCATCAGCGGTTGGTTCTTTTATTCCAAACATTTCAACCCCAACTTGATGAAATTGCCTTTGTCTGCCTGCTTGAGGGCGCTCATAACGAAACATTGGCCCTTTATACCAAAGCTTAACCGGAGCAGAAAGCCTTGCCATTCCGTTTTCAATAAACGAACGCACCACGCCTGCAGTGTTTTCAGGTCTCAATGTTAAAGAACGGTCACTCTTTTCAAAAGTGTACATTTCCTTATTAACGATGTCTGTTGTATCTCCAACACCACGAGCAAAAAGTTCTGTTGCTTCAAAAATTGGAGTTCTTATTTCTTTGTATCCGTAACGGGTAAATATTTCAAGAGCGTTTTTCTCAAGTTTATGCCATTGTTCAACTTCTTGAGGTAAAATGTCTTTTGTTCCTTTTTGTACTTTAATTATCTTAGCCATAAAGCTATTATATAAATTTGCGGATAAATTGTCAACAGAAAAAATGTTTGTATGCTAAAGCGATTTTATTCTTCAAAGTCTTTTTTGTCAGTTTTTTTTACTGCGGAAGCGAGTCTTTGCCATAACGGCAGTTTTGCAAAATCATCACGAATTTCTTGTGCTTTGCGTTCTAATTGATTGTAGACTTGCGAATTTATTTCTCCACCGATTAGGATTAGAACTGATGTGTAATACAACCAAACCATTAAAACGGCAAAAGCCCCGATTGTGCCGTAAACCATGTTGTAAGTTCTTAAGTTGTTTACATAAATTGAAAATCCCCATGAGCCAACTAACCAAAATATAGTGAAGAACCAAGTTCCCGGAATTGCGCTTTTTCGTTTAAATTTTTCATTCCCTTTCAAGTCCGGTAAAATATAGTAACTTAAAAATGCCATAAAATAAAGAGCTGCAAATGCTATTGGCCAACGTAAGGTTAATAGTGTAAATGCAACTGCTGATGACATGTGAAAATGGTTAACCATCAAATTAACAATGGCTTTACCAAATACGATTAAGTTTATACTTAAAAACATTACCATTGTGTCTACAAAAACCATTAATAATGATAAAGCTCTTGTGTAGATTAGATTTCTGGTTTCATGAACCTTATATGCTCTGTTTAAACCTTTCAAAACAACCGCAATTCCGTTCATAGATAGGAACATTGTTACACAAAAACCCATTATTGCCATTAATTTGCCGTGGGAAAAAATCATAGCTTCTGATAAGACAGTTAAAATCAAATCCATCGCTTGTTCAGGCATAAATGTTGCGAGAAATTTTAAAATAGGTTCCATTAAAGCCTTGTTTCCCATCCAACCAAAAACGGCTGTCAAAAATAACATAAAAGGGAAAATCCCAATAACCATCATAAAGCCCATTTCTGCAGCCATTCCGTAGAAATCGTTCTTTATAACAGATATTATTAATCTTTTTATACCTCTTACAAAAATCTTAAAATCCATTTTTCTCTCGTTTTATAGTTGTTTAAGTTTTTTTATTTCCGCTAATATTTTTTTTACTGCATCTTCAACAGGGGCTTTTATGGTACAGCCTGCAGCATATTTATGTCCACCACCGTTAAATATTTCACAAATTTGGGCAACATCAGCAAATTTGCTGCGCATAGAAATTTTTGTTCCTCCGGATTTCATTTCTTTTGCCACAAAAGCAACTCTAGTTGTTACAATTGCGCGGAGTTTTTCAGTTAAACCTTCCATACAATCATCACCGGCTGAAAATTGTTCCATATCTTTTTTATAAACAGTTGTGTATGCAATTTTATCATTTTCAAGAAATTTTGCTTTACCGACACAATGAGCTTGGAACATAACAAGTGTTTTAGAATCTGATTCGTACACTTTTTTATAAATATCGGACGGATTTACTCCGATTTCTACAAGTTTTGCTGCTGCTTCAAAAGTTGAAGGTTTGGTATTGTCAAACCTGAATGAACCTGTATCTGTTAGTAATGCGGTATATAAACAAATTGCAGTATCAAGTTTTATTTTCCAATCCATTTGATCAAAACAATTAAACAAAACTTCTCCGGTTGAACTTGCTTCAGGATTGATAAAATTTAATTTCCCATACGCGATATTGGTTTTATGATGATCAATATTAACCGTAAATTTTGCTTTATCAAAAAGAATTTTTGCATCGCAAATTCTATCGATTGCAGCAACATCAACATTAATTACAAGGTCATATTCACGAGATTTGTCAAATTCTTCTATATTTCTAACATCTTGTATATGTGGAATGTATGAATAAACATCAGGAATTTTTGAAATAGCCATCATATCGCATTTTTTCTTATGATTTTCCAAAATTGCCGAATACAATCCGCACATTGAGCCTAAAGTATCGCCGTCGGGGTTTACATGCGAAACTATCAATATATTTTTGGACGATTTTATGATATCATTTAATTTAGAATAATCCATTCTTTGATGTTAGCACAAAAAAGTTTTAGTGCAAAACAAGAACGTTAGGGTAATAGTTTTGAAAAAAGTTTTATACACAGATTTTGTCACAACTGAGTCGCTTGTAGAAGTATTGCTTGAAAAAAAATAGATAAAAAAATCAATCACAAGAAGCAACTTGTACAAATTTTGGAATAAAGTTGTTGGAGAAAAATTTGCTAAACGTTCAAAACCATATTCTATGATGGGGGGCGGTGTGATGGTTGTTGCATGTGAAAATGCAATAGTTGCACAAGAATTAACCTTGAGGAAATTTCAACTTCTTGCTAAATTTGAACCATATTTAAAGTCTCTTAAAATGAATGTAAAGGATTTGCGTTTTGACCCTAAAAAATGGGTTATTGAAGAATAAAAATTGTTTTAAAATCTTAACGGATAATCTTTAGGAATTTTCCAGCCGTTCATTTGAATTAATGCAGCACAATACGCTCTTTCGCGTGTTGTATTTTCTCGACATCCAATGCTAGGATTGTTTAAGAGCATTTCTCTTGTTCCATCCCAACCAATTTTGTACGGTTCAACTCCATTGTTTGCGGTTTTATTTGAACTTGACGTATATGTTGGATTAAAGAAAAATGTGAACCATTTTATGCCGCTATCATTATTATTTCTGATAAGATAATTTGAACCTTCTTTTTCAATCAAGTTGTAATCTTTTGCATTTGGATAGAAAATAAAACTTGATGATGATATTAGAACTAAACTTCCATCAGGAAAGTAGACTGAAATTTTTCCTTCACTACCTCTAGTGTCAACTTCATATTTTGTATATTGAAGATATGGTTTCAAATATTTTTCAAACCATGGTAAAGATTTTGAAGTAGTGGTATTATTACCATCTTCATCAGTTTCATAGCCATTTAAAAATTCATCCCATTGAGATTTGTCACCATAATCAGCTTCTGCCATTTGTATTGCTTGATTTATTGAACTATAGAATTTTGCAAGTCTTGTTTCAACCACAGTTTTTCTATGATTTGCCATCAGTGTAGGAATTGTTAATGCTGCAACTACACCGATTATACCTAAAGTTATTAGAACTTCGGCAAGAGTAAATCCTTTTTTAGAATACTTCATATTTGTTAGACCTCTCAACAAAAAGATAAATTGCATTATATATAAATAGATAAATCTACTTATATATAGATTAGTATAACTTATTTTACTTAAGAAGTCAAGGTAAACTATAATTAAAAAATGATTATTAATGATATGACAGACTTTCAACTGGTTAAGTTTCTTTTGAATAAGGAGTATATTCTTCAAAAGGATTTGTCAAACAAATTGAATGAATATTATGGAAAAAATACTAAACCTGCCAATTTTTCTGCAAAACTAAAAAGAGAATATCTTACTTTTAAAGATTTAAAAGCAATTTGCGATATTCTTGGATATGATTTGATTATTGAAAAAAGAAAATCAAAAACTAAATAAATTTTACAATAATAATTGTGTTCCCAGAATTATTCTATGACTGTCTGCTGCATTTTGGTTATCACAGAATACGTAATTTAGAATTAAACGAATGGCTTGACCTTTTATAAAATAATTTATGCCTGCAGAATATTCTCTCCTTATATTGTGAGGAATATCTCTATTAGGGTCAAATTGGTCGTAACGTGCAATTAATTGTAAACGAGGATGGATTTTGTACCCGATTGTATAATTAAATCCTTGCGCTTTGTCTGTGCTAACTCTTGTGCCGTTATAACCGTCAGCAATCCCGTATTCAAAATTTGTCCAAAGTCTTTTATATTTGTAGCCGACATAAAATGAACCTACAGTGTATGTTGTTTTATTGTGTCCTGCATTTAAGCCGCCACCAAAAACAAAATTCCCGTAACGTCCATCGGTTCTGCCCAATGGCTTAAAGTCTATCCAACCGGTGAATTCAGGTCCGGCAAAAGGTGTATGAAGAAATCTGTCTGAAGAATTAAACGCTAAATTATAACTCATAAGAGAATAATCTCCAATAATTCTTACTCCTAATGCTCTTGTAGAGCCAAAGTTTCTCGCAATTTGTGAACGTGTAACAAATGGCAAAATATATGAAGAACTTCCTCCTTCTTTACCGACTTGGTTTCTTGAAAAGCCGACAACAATTTTGTGATGCGGAATACTATTATTTACAACATAAGCTTCTGCAAGAAAGTTTTGCATATATGTTCTTCCATTTGCAGGTCTTGGGTTAAATACGACTTTAAAATCATTTTTTGAACCTCTGAATTTTCCAATGGCTCCAAATTGTAAAAATCCAAAATCATAGTCAGTATCATAATCTCCACCTGTAAAAGACGACATTAAATTACCTTGGAATGCTCCATAGTATTGGATTTTTGAAATAAACCCTTTTTGTGGTCTGAATGTCAAATTCTGTTTTAAAAGATAAGATGGAACATCTGTTCGTACAATATCTTGTTTTAAAATTTTGCCCCAAAATGAATTTTCATCGATTTTACTTTCTTGTTTTTTATCTAAATTAAAATTATCAAATAATGAAAATTCTGCTTCGATATTATTATCAATTTCAAAAATACGTTTTAAAGGTTCTTCCTTTTTCATGAAATCACTATCCTCTGTTTTATCCATTTGGTCAGAGTTTTCAGGTAATTCATCATCAATTTCGGTTATATCAACATTTTCTGCCGATGTAACATTATCACTTTCGCCGGTTGAGGTTCCACCTTCTAACAAAATGTCTTCTTGAGGAACATCAGGAACATCCGGCGATTTAAATTTTTCCGGAATAGGGTCTATGATTTTGGTTTCGTCAAAGTCATTTACATAATCAGTTTCAACTTTTTTGGAGGCAAAAAGCTTTGCTTCTGCGGTATTTGCAGATAGCATAAACAGCAAAACTAATATAATACCAAAAATCCTGTTCACAAATATTAATGTAGCATAAAATATATGCAAAAAAAAATTTTTTTAGTGTATATTAATGATTATGACAAATGTAACAAGAAATAAAAAAAGCCCTAAAAATATAAAAATGATTAATCAACAAGATAAAAAAATAAAAGTTAAAGCCCCGATTGTAGAAGCGTTAAAAAAGGCTTATGAAAATCCGACATATCAGTTTCATATTCCCGGTCATACGAAGGGGAACGGTTCTTTGCCTGAGTTTAAAAAACTTATTGGAGCAAAAGCCTTGTCTATAGACACAACTGATGAGTTTGACGGGCTTGGAACACTTCATCCTGCAACCGGACCTATAAAAGAGGCTCAAGAGTTAGCTGCAAAAGCTTTTGGGGCTAAAAAAACTTTCTTTTTATTAAATGGTTCAACGGCAGGCAATCTTGCTCTTGCTATGGGCTTGACTAAAAAGGGTGAAAAAATTATTGTTAACAGAAATTGTCACCGTTCAATCCTTACAGGCATGATAATTTCAGGTGCTGAACCGATTTGGTTAATTCCAAAAAGATTTAGCGAATGGGGAATTTGGGGTAACGTAACTCCGGAATCCGTTGAAGAAATGCTGAAAAATAATCCCGAAGCCGGTATGGTTTGGATAACTAATCCGACTTATGAAGGTGTTGTTTCTGATATTAAATCAATTGCAGAGATTTGCAACAAATATAATGTTCCATTAATTGTTGACGAAGCTCATGCATGCTTGTGGAATTTTAATAACCATCTTCCAACAACTGCACTAAAACTTGGTGCAGATGCGGTTGTTCATTCGTTGCACAAAACCGGTGGAAGTATGAGTCAAAGTTCAATGCTCCATATTGCAGAAAATTCTAAACTTGATGTTGATGCTGTAGAAAAAGCTTTAAAATTGTTGCATACAACAAGTCCGTCTTTAATGCTTTTGGCAAGCCTTGACGCAGCACGTGCAAATTTGGATAGCCCAAGAGGAAGAAAACAGCTTGAAAGAGCTGTGCAAAATGCTAAATATCTTCGTAAAGAAATTGATAAGCTTGTGCATATTCATCATTTGCAACCTGATTTTGGTTATAAAACAGATATTACTAAGGTGTTTATCAGAGATGACAGGTTATCAGGAAAACGACTTGAATCTATCTTGGAAATTGATTTTAATATTGAAGTTGAAAGTGCCTCTGATGCAGGGCTTTTAATCCTGTCTAATATTGGAAATACAAGAAATGATATGCAATATTTAGTTAAATGTTTGCAAAAAATTGATAATACAAACTATTCAGACATTTGTTATCTTGAAAAGAAAAAACACATGCCTATGTTGACTCCTATTATAAAAATGACTTTAAGGGAGGCTTATTATTCTCATAAAGAAACAATTTCAAAATCTCATGCAGTAGGTAGAATTTCTGCAGAAGTAATTGCGGAATGTCCTCCGGGGATTGCGGTTTTACTTCCGGGGGAATTGATTACGGAAGAACATTTACCTTATTTAGTTGATTACGATACAATTGAAGTAATTAAATAGGTTTTACTTGGTACAAAACTAAATATAGACATTTTTCTATTTTATGGATACAAACAATACTAAAAGTATCAAGAAAGAAATTATGCAAGTTATTCCGACTAAAGTCCAAAATATTGGAAAGCTTTTTTGTGATTTACAGACCATTACTGATGATTGTTTTTTTGTTTTATTTTTTTTCTTTGAATTAGTTGTTTTGGAAAGTTTTGTTGCGGTTGATTTGTTAGTTGATGTTTTTTTAGGGTGCTTAACAATTTCTGTATCCGCATATTTTGCTTTGGCCTCTTTGTATCTGTCGGACAGCTTTTTCGTTTTTTCTCCTGTTACTAAAAGCTCTGTATCATAGCAAAGTTTCATAATTTTTGCATTAGCTTTGTGATTGTATATGCAATAGCTTATAGCGACTTCAAAAGCTCTTTTTAGGCATTCTAACGTTTCCATTCCGTCTTTTTTTACAGAACCTGAGTGCACTGCATTATTACCATGTTTTTTTAGGTAATATAAATCATTTATAAATTCTTTTTCTTCAATATTGCCGGAAGAACAATCATTTAATGTTGCAAGCATTTCATCAAATGTTTCTTCTGTTGTTCTGTTTTTACCCAAAACTTTTTTGCAAACATGTTCTCCAAAACGGCGTGTTTGCACCATGCATTGTTCGAAATATTCATCACGATAAAGCTTTTCGGCTTCTGATATTATTTCAAATAAATTTTTATCAACTTTTTTTAAAAAATCAAAATTTGTTGGCATAAGTGTTTTTATTCTATTTATAATATTAAAAAAACAGGGGATAAAATCCCCTGTTTTTAAGCTGTTTACTTATTTAGAAATTCTTCCGGGTACAACAACTCCACCTTTTAAATTCTTTTTATAAAATTCTACGTGTGGTTGAAGAACGCTGTCCAAAACTTCAGGAAATTCTTTATTTCCCATAACTTTTTCAACGATTTCTTGGTAAACTGTAGCGAATGCTCTTAATTGAGTTAAAGCACCTGCAGCAGCCGGAGTTAATCCCATACCTTGAGTTTGAGCTGTTTCTAAGAAGAATGCGCCTGTTACTTCATAAGATTTTGTTAAAGCTTCAATATAGCTTTCAGCATTTTCTCTGCATACGCCATTATCTTGAGGAACAGTTAATGCAAATGCAAAGTTATTGGCAGGATTGAAATGAGCTTCTGCTGAGTGGTGCATAGCATCAGGAACTTTTGCAACTTGTTTTAAAGTATCTTTTACTGATTCATTTTGCATTTGAGCATGCCAATATACAGTGTTTTCAAAAATTGAACCCATATATTGATGAACTGATGTTAAGATATTATTCATTTTTGCGTGAGCCCAAAAAATACCTTCTTTTAAAGCATCATTAACGCTTAAATCAGATGTTAAAGCTTCAGAAGAAATTTCTTGTGCAGCATTTAACATTGTTACCATATCCTCTTTTTTCATTCCTGCATAAGCAAGAGTGAATAAAGCGTGGTCATCAAATGCAGAAAAACGACCACCAACATCGTCATGAATAAACAAATCACCTAACCAACCTTGTTCGTTAGAAGTTCTTCTTAATTCACTTTTTTCAGCGTTGCCGTCAGTAACTGCAATAAAGTGTTTATGAGCAAGTTTTTCTGCTTCTTCTTGAGATTTTCCTTGAGCTTTGTATGCATCTGTAATCATAGCAAGAACTCTTAAAAATCCGTCTTTTGTTTCAAATGTAGAACCTGATTTAGAAGCAATTAAGTAATTTGATGAAAGAACATCATCACCTAATCTGTATAAAAATCTTTCTAAGCTTGCAGAATCAACATCTGAATAGAATTCAATTGTATCATGTTTTACATTTAAGCCGTTGATTGATAACATGTGTTCAACAGTGTGTTTTGAACCACCAATACCCATTACGCTAAGTTTTTTAGCTCCGGTTTGAGCTTTTAATTTGCTTGCCAATTCATAAATTTCATCAACTCTTTTTGCTTGATTTTCAGGTAAATTTACCCAATTCAAAAACTGTCCTTTTTGGTTAGCTCTTGAAGAAAATTCTTTAACAAATTCACTTACTTTCGGAGAATATTCTCCAAAATCTACCCCTGTAAATTTAACAGTAACGTTAGAATTTTTTGTTAACATATTAACCTCTTTCTTTGTGTTTACAGTGATATTTTAGCATAAAAAGATAAAATAGTTAGAGGTAATTAACTAATAATTTTTTTATTTCATTTTTCTTTTTTTTTCAAAAAAGTTTTTTAAAATTGCATTACATTCTTCTTCGAGTATTCCACTATAAACTTTTAATTTTGAGTTAGCAAGTTTTCTTAAATCGATTACGCTTCCCAGTGCTCCGTAATTGTGGTCATAAGAACCGAAATATACAGTATTTATTCTAGAGTTGATTATTGCCCATGCACACATTGGACAAGGCTCTAGTGTAACATACATTTCACAGTTATCAAGACGCCAAGTTCCCAATTTTTTTTCGGCTTCCCTAATTGCTAAAATTTCTGCGTGTGCTGTTACGTCATTTAAAAATTCTTTTTGGTTAAATGTTTCTGCAATTATTTCTCCGTTTTTGACAATTATTGCTCCAACCGGAATTTCCCCTATTGCTTGATTTGCAAGTTTGATTGCGCGTTTCATTATATAACCTCAACTGCATTTGATAAATTTAAGGTTAATTCAACGCAAAAACCGCAATTTTCGTCACTATGAAGTTTAATTTCTCCATTCATAGCTTCAACAAGACCTTTTACAATGAACAAGCCTAATCCTGTTCCCCTCGTTGTGCGTGTTGTGTTGTCGTCAAGTCTTATAAATTTTTCGAATAATTTATTTAATTTTTCCGGTGGAATAATTTTGCATTCATTTTTAATAAAAATTTTAGCTTTATCTTCTTTTGTATAAGCATCCACTATGATATTAGAATTTTCATTTGCGTATTTTGCTGCATTTTCAAGAAGATTTACAAAAACTTGAATTAGTCTGTCTTTGTCCGCATCTATTAATGGAAAATCTTCGCTAATATTGAATATGATTTCTTTTTGAGATTTATTTTTAATTAAAATTTTGGCTTCTTCCAAAACTTCCGGCAACCAAACTTGTTCTACTTTTGTCCTCAAACGCATACCTTCTATATCAGGAATTGTTAACAAATCTTCTATTAAACGTTTTAATCTTTCTGATTGTTCTTTGATTATTCTGAGGGATTTTTGTCTCGTTTCTTCGTCAATGATTATATCTTGTCGCATTAGTCGAGAGGTGTATCCTTGAATACTTGTTAACGGAGTTCTGAGTTCATGACTCACTGTATCAATCAAATTTGAGCGAAATTCATTTAGTTGTTTAAGTTCAATGTTATTTTTCTTTAATTGAATGTAAGATTTATGAATTTCTGTTGCCATTCTATTGAACTCAAATGCTAAAAATATTATTTCGTGGGGAGTAAATGCGGTTGTTAAAAGCCTTATTTGGCGTTCATAATTTCCTTTAGAAATTGCAATAATCCCTTTGAATAATTGTCTTATGTTTATGTATAAATAGTATGTATACAAGCCGACTACAAAAATTATGGTTAATGTGGCCAAAAGGCAGGACAAAATGATTTTTAAACTATTATTTGTGATTGCCTTTCTTGTGATTTTTTCCGTTGTGTTTACGATAATTGTAATTTTAGGTTCTTCTTTTGAGACATATATGAGCGGTTGGTTTTTTATGTCTCCAAAAATCATAGGTTCATTTTTTTTCAGTTTTTTAGGCAAAAGAGAAATAGTTTTTTTATAAGCTTCATCTGTATAATTATGTTCTGCAATCAAATCACCGTCATTTGTTAAAACATAAATTTGACGTTTATCATCTGCTAATGATCTGAATAATTCATCTTTGATAGCATCAAGTTTGTATGTTGCAACAAGGTATTCATTATCGTTTATTTTTACCGGAACTGTTGCCTTTTTATTCTTTTTATTTTTTTCGTGAATAATTTTTAAATCTTTTTCGGTTACAATTTCTAGTTTTTCGCAATCAGGCAGGGATTTTGTAACTTCTCTAAGGTAGGCATTTTGTGCCGCAGGAGTTTTAAAATATTTTAGGGAAAAAACAACTTGTTCAAGATTGCTTGATACAGTTTTGTTAAAAAAATCAATTTCATCGGAAACCATATTAGCAATCAAAACAGCTGCTTCTCTGAGCTGGTGGCGCATTGATTGTTGGTTAATATTATTGATAATAAAGCCACTTATAGACATTGGTACAATTACTGCAAAAACAAATACTACAGCAATTTGTTCAACAATTTTAAGATGTTTTTCAAACATTATTCCTCTCCGAACGGAGTTAACTTGTAACCTACGTTTGTCACTGTATGAAGATATTTTGGATGTTTTGTATCAGGTTCAATTTTGTTTCTTAAACCACCAACGTGCACTCTTAACATTCTAACATCTTCATCGCTATCATATCCCCAAACTTCATCCAACAAAGTTGCAAGTGTTACCGGTGTATTGAAATGTTGCATTAGGCAATACAAAATTTCGAATTCTGTTGGAGTAAGTTTTGCTTTTTTATTTACAACAACAGCTTCAAGTGTTTCTGGAAAAATCTGGATATCTCCGGCATTCAATACTTCATCAGACATAACAGTTTTATCTTCGATTTGATTTCTTCTCAGCAAAACTCTTATTCTTAGCAAAACTTCTTGAACGTCAAACGGTTTTACAAGATAATCATCAGCTCCGCAATCAAAACCTTCTGTTTTGTCATCAATTGTTCCTTTTGCGGTAAGCATCAAGATTGGAATAGCAAGTTTCGCTTGACGAATATTTTTACAAACGTCAAATCCATTCATTTTAGGCATCATTACATCAAGTAAAATTAAGTCATAAGAATTGTTGAGAGCTTTATTCAGACCTTCAAGTCCGTCTTTTGCCGTATCAACAAAATATCCGCTTGCTTTTACGTCAAATTCCAATAACTCTCTGATTTCATCATCGTCATCAACTATTAAGATACGTTTTTCTGTCATATTTAATCCCTTTTGTATTTCATAATTTTATAAAAATTTCCTATTTATTGCAATTGATTATAAAGAAATATTTATATAAAGTATTTCTATATTGTAATGTAAAGAGTTTTGTTTAACTCACTCCCTTTTTTATCGCAAATATGTTATAATAGATTTACGAGGGAATTATGGCTAAAGTAAATATAACTGTATGTATGGGTAGCTCTTGTTTCGCGAGAGGAAATCAACAGAATTTAGCTTTAATAGAAAGTTTTATTAAAACACATGGTCTTGAAGCTATTATTGATTTAGCAGGAATGAGATGCGAAAATAAGTGCGAAAAAGGTCCAAATATTATTATTAATGGCGTTGAGTATAACAACGTTACGGAACAAAAACTTGAAAAAATATTAACTGAACTAATTTAAAAAGTCTATATAAGATTTTTTAGTCGTTATTTTGTTTTTGTTAAAAACAGTAAAAGCGTCCAATGGAGTAATCAAAATGAATAATCAATATCCTGTTTATACTCTGACGAATGAATGTCATGATTGTTACAAGTGTATTCGAGAATGTCCTGTAAAAGCGATTAAGATTGCAAACGGGCATGCATCTGTAATACCTGAACGTTGTATTGCTTGTGGTAATTGTGTAAAGGCGTGTCCGTCTAATGCCAAAAGAGTACGAAATGATATTGATAAAGTTAAAAATCTCATTAAGGCAAAAAAAGAGGTTTATGTTTCTTTAGCACCATCTTGGCGTGCTTCATTTGAAAATTCTGCGGAAAAAATGATAGCTTTATTAAAACAACTTGGATTTAAAGATGTTTCTGAAACAGCTCTTGGTGCACAAGAAGTTTCGATAAAAACTGCTCAAATTTTGAACAATGCTGATAAAGGATTGTTTATCTCTAGTGCTTGTCCTGTAATGGTTGATTTTATAAAACACTATTTGCCTGAATTTACTCAATATATTATTCCGATAGGTTCTCCGCTGATGACACATGCAAAGATGCTTAAAGAGATTTATGGCAATGATATTGCAGTTGTTTTTGTAGGGCCTTGTATTGCTAAAAAAAATGAAGTTACATATTCAGAAGGTCTGTTTGATTTTGCATTAACATTTGATGAACTTAGGTTATGGATTAATGATGAAAAAATAGACATTTCTGAAATAATAAAAGACAATAATTTTCAATTTGTGCCGGAGTCTGCTTATGAGGGAACCCTGTATCCGATAGATGGTGGAATGAACCAAACTATTAGAAAATCAGGAATTAATAATAATGTTCAGCTTTTAGAAATATGTGGGTTGAATTCTCTCAAACGAGCTTTGGAAAATTTGGATGTTGAAAAATTGGATAAAACAGTATTTATAGAATCTCTGGCATGCGATGGCGGTTGTGTAAATGGCCCTTGTATTTCATCAGATAAAGCCGGAGTTAATATGGTTTCTGACATTCTTTCCAAAGAAAAGAAACGTGATAAAATTCCGACAGAACCTAAAGTTGTTGTTGAATATACAATTGAACCTAGAAAAGTTGTAAAATCGGATTATCCTCTTGAAGAAATTTTAAAAACATTGAAAAAGATAGGCAAACATTCTGTTGATGATGAACTAAATTGTGGCGGTTGCGGCTATGCTACTTGTCGTGATTTGGCAAAAGCTTTATTGGATGGCGATGCAGAAACTTCAATGTGTGTTTCTTATATGCGCAAAATAGCTGTTAGAAAAGCTGCAGCTATGATTAGGTGTATGCCTGCTGCAGTTGTTATGGTTGATAGTAATTTGAATATACTTGAAGCTAATGATAGTTTTATGAAAATGTTTGCCAGAGATATGTATGATGTTTTCAAATCTCATCCGAATGGGATGGCTGGAACTGCAATAGATAAAATTGTAGATTTTACGGACATTTTTAAAACGATATTGAAAACAGGCAAAGATTTGCATAAAGAACATTATCATTCTGGTAACAGATTATTGGATATTTCAGCTTTTACTATTGAAGAAAACGAAATTGTGGGAGCTGTAATTTCAGATGTTACTAAGGCAGAAACCAACAGAGAAAAAATTGCACAAAAAGCTCATGAAGTAATTTCAAAAAACATCTCTATTGTGCAAGAAATTGCTTGTTTGCTGGGCGAACACATGGTCGAAACAGAAACTCTTTTGAGTTCAATTGCGGATGATTATGACAAGGAGAGTGAATAAGTTAAGTAAACTTATTTTCTCAAAAAGGAAACAAATGTTTATCGATATTGATTGCAGTCAAATGAAAAAATACAATCAAAATGCTTATGGAGATTATTTTCTTTCAAAAAGATATCCCGATGAAGCAAAACTTATTGCTGTTTTGTCTGATGGTTTGGGTAGCGGAATTAAAGCAAATATTCTTTCTTGTATGACTGCAACTATGCTTTTGAAATTTATTGAAGGTGGCAAAATTCATATTAGTCGAGCTGCTGAAATTATTATGAATTCGTTACCTGTTTGTAAAGTTCGAAAAATAAGCTATTCGACGTTTTCGGCTATTGAAGTTGACGATGAAGGAAATGCCAAAATTGTTGAGGAAGGAAATCCTCAATTTATATGGCTTAGAAA
>CAKUQA010000004.1 GCA_934675225.1 uncultured Candidatus Melainabacteria bacterium
ACATCATTGTCTACTTCGTCTTTTTTATCTGTTTCATCAACTTCTTCATTTTCGTCAGTTTTATCTGTTTGAGCAACAACTGCATCTTCTAATGAGCTTGGTTTTTCCGAAGCTGCAGAAGCGTTAGTAGATATTTTACTCATTAATTCCGGTAACGAAGATGCTACAACAGTTTTTCCGTCTTTATCATAAGTAAATTGTAAAGTTCCGTCAGATGTTTGTGAGACAGAGTAACCGTTTGCAGCAGTAAAACCTAAACGTGTCATATAATTTTGGAATGTAGCTAGACTGTTATTTGTATTATTAGCAGTACCGCCAGCACCTTCTTGAGAAGTTGTGTTTGTAAAATTGTAGTATGGCATAAATCCTGTATTAGAATATGGAAGTATTGAATTAGGATATGAATATCCTCCGAAATTCATAGTTGGTGAAAAATTCATAAATCCACTTTGCATTATTGCAAATAAATATGGGTTAATACTATTGTTACAGTTGCACATACATTTCTCCTTAAGTTTTTCAACTCTTTTTTTTAGAAGGTTAGTTTATTATACTTCTCGCTCACTATTTTGTTGTATTTTAATTTTTATTAATCATGGAATTAAGCATCATAAGTCCGAATAAATTATTCATATTATTATTGCAGTTGCAGTTTCTCATTTGGTAATTTTTACATCCCATACCAAATGTCGGGTTACTGAACATTGAAAATGACGACATCATTGGCGGACCAAAGAAGTTGTTATTCACAATTGTTCTGTTGCTGCTACTTCCCCAGAATGTTCTGGGACCATGAAGATATGTGTAAAATGATTCGAACATATTACATTCTCCGTTCTTATATATATAAAGTATATAATTATTAGATAATTGCTAATATTATTCCCAGTTCTTAATATTTGTTAACATAAACATTAAAATTATGATTAAATATCTAAACTACTAAATAGTGTTAATGAGGTTACTTCTTTCAATTTCGGGTAATTTTCGATTTTATTTGTTTTAACAAAATCTATAGCTTCATTTCTTGCCATTTCTAAAATTTTTGCATCTCTAACAATATCAGAAATAATTAAATCAGGTAAACCACTTTGGCGAGTTCCTAAAAATTCTCCCGGACCTCTTAATTGCAAATCTTTTTCAGCAATAATAAAACCATCATTTGTCTGTGTCATTATATTCAAACGTTCTTTTGTTTCTTGCGATTTTGTAGATGTATGCAAGATACAATATGATTGGAGACTATTTCTACCAACACGACCTCTTAGCTGGTGAAGTTGTGACAAGCCAAATCTTTCTGCATTTTCAATAAGCATTACAGTTGAATTTGGAACATCTACGCCAACTTCAACAACAGTTGTTGAGACAAGAATGTCATATTTTTTGTTTTTAAAATCTTTGTTCTTTTTCATCATTTTTAAGTTTTCCATGAAGAAGTCCGATTTTAAATTGTGGAAAAACTTCGTTTTGCAGGCGTTCAGCTTCTATTGTTGCGGCTTTTGCAGATAAAGTTTCGCTTTCTTCAATCAATGGATAAACAACGTATGCTTGTCGTCCTGCTTCAATTTCTGATTGAATAAGTTCATAAACGCCTCTATGGGAGGTTACAAGTGATGTTTTTATTGGTTTTCGACCTTTTGGTAGTTCATCAATAATGGTTAAATCTAAATCTCCATGCACAGTTAAAGCTAGAGTTCTTGGAATTGGAGTGGCTGTCATTGTCAAAATTTGAGGATTTTGAGATTTCTTTTTCAAAACGTTTCTTTGTTTTACGCCAAATCTGTGTTGTTCGTCGACAACAATTGTTCCGAGATTGTTAAAATCAACATCATCCTGAATGAGTGCATGTGTGCCTACTGCAATATTCATTTGTCCGTTGCGTAAATCTGTTCTGAATTTTTCTCTAACTTTTTTGCCTTGGCTGCCTAAAAAGAGTCCGACACTTATTCCCATTGGAGTTAACCATTGTTGCAAATTGTTGTAATGCTGTTGTGCAAGAATTTCTGTCGGTGCCATTAGTGCGCCCTGATAACCGTTTTCTACTCCGGCAAGTAACATAATAGTGGCTACTACAGTTTTTCCACTACCTACATCACCTTGTAAAAGCCTTGCCATCGGTACATCCGAATTTAAATCGTTTAATATTTCATTAACAGCTCGTTTTTGCGCTCCTGTTAGTTCAAATGGCAAATTGTCAATAAATTGTCTTACTAATCCTTTTTCTTTTATTTTTAAAGCAAGTGCGGAATGTGTATGCGCATTTTGTTCTCTTAGTCGAACTAATTTTAATTGTATTAAAAAAAGTTCTTCAAAAATTAATGAAAATCTTGCCTGCTCTAATAATTCTTGACTTTCAGGAAAATGAATTTGTTCAACAGCAATTCTTTTATCTAAAATTCCATACTTTTCTCTTATAAAATCAGGAATTACATTTTCTATTTCGTTTTTATATTTTTGAATTGCATTGAAAATAGCGCGTCTTAAAACCTTAATGCTTAAATCTTCACAAACAGTATAGATTGGAACTATTCTTGCAATATTTAAGTTTGAGTTTTTATCCTCAAGAAATTCGCCGGTCATAATAGAATATGTCGGTTTATCAAATGTTAACTTTCCATCATAGTTGTTGCGTTTAACTTTTCCGGAAAGCATAATTCCTGCATTAACAGGAAATTGAGCTTTTGTCCTTTCTAACATAAACCTGTTTGACTTGGCTTGGAAAAAGCTTAAATCTATTCTTCCGCTTTCATCCGCTACCGTAACTTTTACAACAGAAAGTTTTTTTTGAGTATTAAACGCTGAAACTGATTTTATATAGCCGAAAACTGTAGTTGTTTCTCCTTCTTTGAGCTCTCTAATAAGTGTTCTTGAGGAGTAGTCAATATGTTTTTTTGGTAAATATAGCATTAAGTCTTGAATAGTATATATGCCGAGTTTATTCAGTTTGTAGGCGACTTTAGGCCCAACTCCTTTTAGATACATAATATCTGTATCTTTTGCGGATTTTAGATTTTCGTGATTTGATTGACTTTGAGCGATTTCACTATTTTTAGGTTTTGTTTCAGAAGAAAGAACTCGAATAAGATTGTCTATACTCTTTCTTCTTTCATTTAACCCTGCAAATGGGTAATGTTCAAAAGCTTCAGCAATAACAGCCCATTTGGGATTTTTTTTAGAAAGTTTATAATATTTTTTAGCTTCGTTTTTTATGAAATTAGAAAAAGTTTGACTTTTTCCATGTATGTCAATATATTTGTATTGAATTTCAATTTCTATAGCTTTTTTGAGTTGCTCAATATTGTCAATCATAGAAATATTTTAGCACGAAATACTATTACTTTTTGTTTAATTACATTTAAATTTGCCTGACCAACTCAAATCGTCACAGTGTAAATAATCTTGATTTTCTTTTAGTATAACCCAAGCTGCACATTCATATCCGGTACCGTTTTTACGACAACTTGTTTGCTTCAAAGGTACTTTCATAATAGTTGATAGACCATACATAACTATTTTATCTTTAGTGTAAGAGAATAAAAACATATCTTTGCCTATTACATTTGGTCTTTTATGTCCGTTTATGTCGACCCAAATTTCCCCACAAGCATTATTTTCTTCACACATTTCTGGTTCATAACCTTCAAAAGCAATTGACATACCATCTGCTAGAATTAATTTGTAATATCCGTTATTATCATTTTCAAAATCTCGGTCTGTTCCCCCGTTTAAACGGCTGTATTCAGAAACGAAACAACCTTCAGATTTAAAACCACAATCTTTAGTTACGTTGAGTTGTTTTATGATGTTTACAGGTGTATATCTATAATACATTTCTGTGTCACCATTATCTTTATTTTTTTCAAAAGAATAAATATCCCAAACATCTGCAGGTCCATTTTCATTTACAGCAGAAGCCATAGCTTGTGATAAGATACTATATGCCTTTTTTAGTTTAGTTACATTAGCTTTTTCTTGATAATTCTGTATTAATGAAGGTAAAGTTAATGCTGCAACAACTCCAATAATGCCAAGTGTAACCAAAACTTCTGCAAGTGTGAATCCTTTAGTTTGTGTATGCAAAATCATATCTCCCAATAGTTTTAATAATATAAATATGGTCTATATAACGCCCATAACGCTATTATATAGTATTGTTGTTATAATGTCAAGATGTTAATATAGCAACATTATGACTAAGATATCAACATTGGCTAAAAAGTTTGCGCTTCGTATTAAGTTTGAAAGAGTAAAACGAAGATATTCTCAAGAGAAATTGGCTGAGTTGGCGGGTATAGGACGTTCTACGTTAACTCAAATTGAGGCTCAAACATCTTCCCCAACTCTTGATGTTGTTGAAAAATTGGCAAATGCTTTAGGGTATGAGCCTTATGAGTTGTTAATATTTAAAAATTTAGAAATATGATTTATTCACTTAGTCTTAAGACTTCGTAAATATTCATTTTTTTTGCTTTTCCACGAATTGTAACGTCTGCGATTTTTATAACATCTACAATATCAGCAACGCAAGAATAGGTTGAGTTGCTAATTAGCATATTAGTTTTATAAACTTTATTATAGCTTTCTATTCTGCTTGCTAGATTTACCATATCCCCAATTACAGTATATTCTAAACGTTTTTCAGAACCGATATTACCTACAAAAGCTTCGCCGGTGTTAATTCCGATACCAATTTCAATTTTTGGCTTCCCCTCTTTTAACCATTTATCTTGCAATTGATCAACTTTTTTAAGCATAGCACAAGCGCATCTTACAGCGTTTTGCGGGTGGTTTATGTCTTGAATAGGTTCTCCAAATATAGCCATAACCGCATCACCGATAAATTTATTTATAACTCCGTTGTATTTCGTTATTATTGGTTCTATTTCAGAAAAATATTCATTTAATATTATTGAAACTTCCTCTGCGGTCATTTTTTCACTCATACTTGTAAATCCTCGAATATCAGCAAAAAGAACAGTAACATTGGCTTTTTTGCCACCAAGTTTAATGTCATCAATATTTTGAACAACATTTTTCATGATATCTTGAGAAAGGTATTTACCCATAGCATTTTTTATTTTTTCTTTATTTCTGCCTTCCAAAATAAACTTATATGAATATCCGAAGATTGCAGTACTTAATTGAACTGCTAGAGGAGTTATTACATTTGGGGCAAAACCATTTTTGTAACAAATAATTGTAAAAATAAAATATAATAAGCCAATTCCGGCTAATGACAATATGGATTTAAATATGCTAAGTTTACTTATCAGTATAAATGATATTATGGTTAAAACAATTATTGTTAGTACATCTTGCAGGAATGATGATGCTTTTATAAATTCATTGTTAATAAGGTTATCTAAATATGTAGCCTGAATGTCTACTCCGGGATGTTTTTGAAGAATTGGAGTTGGTAGAGCATCTTCTAACGCTAATCCTGCACCTTTGGCGTTTGCACCAACAAACACGATTTTATTTGTAAATTCAGAAGGAGAAATAATAGGTTTTTCACCTCTTTTAATTTTATCGTAAGAGTCAATAATATCTATTGCAGAATACTTTTTATGTGTATATTCTGAATTTGGAAATCTTCTATAAAATCTTGTAAAATTTTGCATACCAATAGGAGTTGAGTCAGATTTTATATTTAATTTGGTTTTATTTATAAATATATTGTTGTCACTAACTGTTATTTCATTAGTGTTATTCATAAGAAGATACATTCTTAATGAAAGTGATGGGTAATTAGTATTTCTCATTTTAACTAATGTGTCAGTTCTTCTCAGATATCCGTCATAATCCTGATTTACATTGACAGAACCAACATATTTAACTGCGTTGAAATATGCATCCGGAAATGTTGAAATACTATTATAAATTGGTGGGTAAGTGTACTTTCTATTATCATTAATCTTAATTTTAAATTTGTTATTGAATTTATTTATATAATTATCATCATCAGTATTTTCCGCGAGAGGACTAAAACCGACTACAAGATTATCAATTTTACTGAGTGTTTTAAATAATATTTTGTCACTCGGTTTGTTATCAGTGGAGGATAATATTGCATCATAACCAATTATTTGAGGTTTTGCGTAAGTATTTAAGTATTCAAATATTTTTGAATACAAATCTCTACTCCAAGGCCACCTGTAGCGTTCAATTGACTTGTCGTCAATTACAATAACAGCAATTTGTGATGAGCCGTTTTTATTCGCTGTAAAATTTTGAACCATTAAATTGTATATTTTAGGTTCAAACGCATACCACGATACAAGAATTAAAATTATAGAAAAAAGTGTATGCAATAATATTGAATATATAAAAAAAACTTTTGATTTAATAATTGTTCTAAGATTTGCCATATTTTCCCCAATCTTTATTTTATGATATAATAAATTTTGAAAAAAGGACAGTTTATGAAGGAAAATTTAATTAAAGTTTTATCAAATGAAAAAATATTACCTATACTAAGGAATAGTAATGCTCAAACCGTTATCGATTGGGCAAATGCACTGATTGAAGGCGGAGTTAAAATTATTGAAGTTAATGTTCAAAATCCGTCTATTTATAAGGCAATTGAAGAAATTTCTAAACATGCTACTGTATGTGCAGGAGGAATTATTACAGCAACTCAAGCGGAAGCATCTATTGTTTCAGGTGCAAAAATATTATCTTCTCCTATTTTTTCAAAAAATCTTGTAAAAATATCTAAAGATAAAGAAATTCCGTATATTGCTGAAACATCGACTGCAAATGAGGCTTATAATGCTTGGAAAGCTCGTATTCCTTTAATAAAAATTTATCCGATTACAGCTATGGGTGGTCCTATGTATGTAGAGGATTTATTGAGGCCAATGCCATTCTTAAATGTTATGCCATTGGGAGGTGTAAAACTTGATGAAGTTAAAACATATATTGATGCCGGCGCAAAATGTGTAGGTGTTGGTAGAGATTTTTATGATGGTTTTTCATTAAGTGAAATTACATCTCGTGCCAAACGCGTTATTAGTGAGTTGAAGGATTAGTAATGGACGAAAAGCTTAATATAGTTGCAATAGGGGAATGTTTAATTGAGTTATCTGCAAATACAAAGATGTCTGATGCAGAATGTTTGTATAAATATTACGGTGGAGACACTCTTGCGGCAGCTGTTGCAGCTTTAAGAATGGGGTCAAAAGTTGGTTTTATTACGCGTGTTGGGAATGATTCTTTTAAAGATTATTTGTTGGATGGCTGGCATAGTGAAGGCTTAGATATTTCTCAAGTAAAAATTTCTAATCTTCCAAACGGACTTTATATTATAGCAAGACCTTCATGCCAAGAAAAGGAAATTGCACTTTATCGCAAAAAAATAGCTCCTTCAAAGCTTTCAATTGAAGATATTAATGAAGATTATATTAAAAATGCTGATATTGTTTATGCTTCTGGAGTTACGCAATCACTTTCTCCTTCTGCCGGAGAAGCTGTAGAATATGCTTTTAAACTAGCAAAAGATAATGGAGTTAGAACAGCTTATGATCCCAATTATCATGCAGCACTAACGACTCCTGATGAAGCCAAAGAAGCTTTTTCAAGAATTAGTTCTTATATTGATATATTATTTTTAAATACAAAATTAGATGCTGTAAATATTTTGGATGTAGAATCTCATGAAAATATAATTAAACGTTTATGGGATATGGGAATTTCTACTGTTGTGTTAAAATCTGCAGAGAAAAAGGGGTATTATACAGGATATAACGGTAATATCAATTTTACAGAGTTTTATAATACAACAGACTGTTTAGACACAACATGTTCGGGAGATGCATTTAATGGCGGATTTATGCATGCTTTGACACATGGTTTTACAGAATTTGAAGCTACAAAGTTTGCTGCAATTGTTGCCGGCTTACAAGCAAAGGGAATTGGTGCTATAAAATCAATCCCTTACAAAGAAGAAGTTTATTCAATTTATAGAGGAAATCATGGTTAATATTGCAATTTCAGGTTATTACGGATTTAAAAATTTTGGTGATGAAGCTATTTTATCAGTTCTTGTAAATCACTTAAAAAAAATCGAAAATACTAATATTACAGTTTTTTCAAGTGATATAGGTTATACTGAAAAAACGTATGGAGTAAATGCTGTTAAGCGATTTGATATTAAAGAAGTCATTAAGACAATCAAAAATTGTGATGTGCTGATTTCTGGAGGTGGCAGCTTATTACAAGATGTAACAAGTTTAAAGAGCTTAATTTATTATTCTTTGATAATTGCTTTAGGATTACTATTTAACAAAAAAGTTATAATTTTTGCACAAGGAATTGGACCACTTAATTCTAATATTGCTAAAATAATAGTAAAAAATCTTTTAAAATATTGCTCCTATGTTACTGTTCGTGATGAAAACAGTTCTAAATTACTTGCGGATTTAGGTGTTAAATCAGAACTTGTTTGTGATCCGATATATTCTTTAGATATTGCACGAGCAGAACAAACAAGAAATGTCGGAATTCAATTACGCGAATTTAAAACTATGAACCAAGAACTTTTACAAAAGTTAGCCTTGTTGGTTATTACTAAATTCTCAGATAAAAAAATTGAAATATTTTCATTACAAAAAACTCAAGATTTAGAATTATGCAAACGTTTTGAAACTCTAATAAAATCTTTTAATCCGGAAGTTAATACAGAAATTGTACAAGACGATATAATTAATAGAATTTCAAAGTTGGAATACTTAATTGGTATGCGTTTCCATGCAGTACTTGTAGCTTTAAAATGTGGAGTTAAAACTTGTGCAATTAACTATGATGTTAAAGTCGAAAAAATTGCAAAAGATGCTGGAATTCCGATTATTTCTATGGATGCACATGAAAATATGGAAGAAATTTATCAAAAAATGCAAAAACTCAACAGTGATAATTTGTTGAGCTTTGCAAATTCAAAAATATTTGATTGGAGTAAATTTGATGAATTATTCATCCTTTCCAAATAATTGTGTGTATGTTTTTCTAACGGCATTGTCAAATGTTGTATCTTGAGCACTATACATTGTTTCTGAGTTTGTTGCAAATTCTGTAGATGTAATTTTTGCATCCAGTTTGCCATCTGTTCCAGAATCTAAAGTTGCTATTGTTGCTGCTAATTCTTTCCAGTCAGCTTTTCCGTCACCGTTTTGATCTATTTTTTTGAATGCATTTTGAGCCATTAGTTTAGCTTTAGCTTTTTTATCGTCGCTTGCATTTTTGTCTAATCTCTGCATTTCAAAATCAATAAATTCATCAAGAGTTATTTTGCCGTCACTGTTTCCTGTTGTTTTATCCATATAAGCTAAATATGATTTACCTAAATCACTTACAGCGGATTTATATTCCGCAGCTCCGGCTTTTTTATCTTTAGATTTTATGCCACCTTTTATAATATCAAATGATTTGCCTTTTACAGCATTTCCTTCTTTATCAGACATACTGTTTAATGCTGTATGTAATGCTTCACCTTTTTCAGTACTTTGGTTTTTGTCAACATCACCTGCATAAGCAGCATTAGTACTTGCTAATGTTTGTTGGCTTTGTTGTGTTTGCTGTAATTTTTTTAGCTGTTCCAATTGTTGTGCTTGTAGTGCATTACTAGCTTGCGCCATTAGTTTGCCTTCAACACCTTTTTGGTAGCCCCAATTCCATGCTAATTGATTAGCATATTGAGTATTTAATGTATTCATTTGCATTGTTGGATTAGGCATGCCAATGCCCATAGGGTTTACATAAGGGTTAGTTGGATTAAACCAATTTCCACCACAGCAAGAATTTCCTCCAAACATCATGCCATAGTTATTTCCATAATAGTTTCCGCCAAACATTCCAAATCTATTACCGAAAATACTACCTTGGCAACCGCAACCATTATTACCATTAAGCATTTCATGCATCATAGCTCCGGTCATGCCGGCAGTAAATGTCGCTTGACCAATACCTTTGGTCCATTTGGCGATATTTCCGTTTTTAAAATTTGTTGCTATAGATTGCCAGATTGTCATAATACTTCTCTCAATAATACTTATATATATAAAGTATATAAAGATTAAATAATTGCTAAATATAAATAATTTGTTAATATATCTTTACAAATAAGCAACAAAAAAAGAACTCTTACGAGTTCTTTTAAAAATGCCCTGGGCCAGACTTGAACTGGCACTGGATTTAACTCCAACCGGATTTTAAGTCCGACGCGTCTACCGATTCCGCCACCAGGGCATATACAATTTTCAATTAATTACTTAGATTGCTAAAACTCACGCCTAACGCTTAATTCAGCATATCTATAATAACTTAAAACATTTTAAATGTCAAGAAATTATTTTTGAATAAATTTAATTAAATATTTATCAAATTCATTGATTTTTGTATTTAATTTATTGATAATTTTTGTTAGCTCTGCTTTTATTAGTGCGCTGTTAGACAATGTTATCTTGCCAAATAGTGCAGGATATTTTAAATTATCCATAAACAAATTTTTGAAATTTTTTATTTCATTATAATCCGTTAAATCAATAATATTGCATAAATCTACAATATCTATAAACAAATCTCCCAGTTGATTTTTAGCTTTTTGAATATTATTAGAATTAATATATTTTTGAATTTTTGTTAAATGTGAATGAATTATTTCATAATTATTACGAATTTTTTCTTTTTTGGTTGGTAAGAATTTTTCGAAATAATTTATTGTTTGCTCATAACCAGAGTCTATTAATTCGTTTCGTTTTGCTTCGTTTATATTGAAATCTACAACAACAATATCTCCGGTGTTTAAAACAATATAATCGAACTTATCTTTGTTTCCATATATATTTGTAATAAAAGATGTAGACATCGCTGTCATGCAGCTATAAACCGCATTAGCATAATCGATACCGGAAATATCGTTTGAGTCATAATTGCCTTCAAGTCTAAATTCAAGAATTCGTTCGTCCTCGTTCAAAAGATTGTTTGAAAGTTTCCACATTGGCCAACTTTTTTGCAAATCTCCATCCACCAGAAGGGTTTTATTATATTCTATAGGTTTCATAAGCCCCGGCATACAACATGAAATACGGACAGCTGATGCAATTTCGTAATCCGGAGTTTCAAATTTAGAAAATTCTTTACATTTAAAATTTGATAGATTTGTTGTAATAATTACTAAATTTTTCTCAATATCATTAAATGTAACAGCCGGATTTGAGCCTTTTTTATATTTATCACCATAATATTTTTTTTCTATTAATTCGCGAACCCATTCAAGAAAAACTTCCCCCTTACTAAGGGCAAACAATGGTCCTAATCCAATTGATATATCACGGAATAATTCAAAATTTACTTTTATAAATATATCTTTTAATTCGCGTGCACTGTAACCAACCGCAAGTAAGGCTGCAAAAATTGAACCGACAGAAGAACCTGCTAGTCTATCAGGTATTATACCTAATTCTTCTAAAGCTTTTACGGCTCCTATATAAGAAACACCTCTAATTGCGCCTCCACCAAATAAACATGTGTATTTAAAATTATTATTCATAGACTAATTATACAATATTTAAAATTTAATTCCTGTAGTAAATAGAGTATTTTTGTAATAGTTTATGTCGTTAGACGGTTGTACAAATTTTTTATTTGCAAATTTTTGAGGCAAAAATACTCCAAAATTATTGCCTTCATATACAGCTACCCATTGTTTTTCGTTTTTTAAAACCTCATAAACAGGATAACTTTTTTCAATAATCATTACATCAGGTGGAAAATTTTCTATAAGTTGGTGCCAATGAGGATATGCAAGCATAAATTCCTTTAATAAAGGTACCATATAATCATTGTAAACTTCTTCATATCTTCCATCCATAAATATCCTATTTTGCGGATAAAGTTTGTATGCTACATAACTTCCATAGCCAAAGTTAGTAAGAATATTACCTTTAAGGTTATTAATTTTAATAAATTCAACTTCTTTAACAGGATAAATATCTATTCCTGCAGGTACGGAAAAATTCTTTGCACTTAATGTAAATATTGATATAAAAAGTAATAAAATATAGATAACTCTGTCTTTTAATACAGGTAATTTCATATTTTCAAAAAGTTTATAAAAATCATCATATAAGTAGCATAGAGCTGTAATTGCAAAAAACGGTAATAATTTAACATGACTTATCGCAAGGTATAAAGTGGATAAAATAACAATATATTTTACTTTGTCAGTTTTTTCATACCAATTTTTTAGAGTTTCTTTTCTTATAGATTTATATGTAAATACACATTCTGCAATTATTGAAAATAGCATGAAAAGTTTGAATTTTATTTGTTTCAGTAAATAAAATTTAGAAAATAAGCCCCACCATTCAATAATGTAAGGTCTTTTCATTGTATTTGCCATTAATAAAAATTTGATATACTGATACCCCCAAGGATTTATCAATAATAGTGGCAAAGAAATTCCTAATGTTATTAAATATTTTGCATAAGGCTTTTTGTTTAGAAATTCCCCAACTGCATACATGGCTATTAAACCAAGTCCGGAAACAACTCCTCCATGAATATTGTTCCAAATTATCACCATAATTGGGATAATAAACAATAGCTTATTATTGCCTTTTTGAACTTTTTCTAAAATATAAATAAATATTGTGAAGAATAAAAAGCTGAACATGTGGCATCTGATTGGATTGTTTAAATTATCCATGACAGCCATTAAAGCAAAGAAATGCAACAAAATATTGTATGGATTATATGACGATTTAAGTTTTACAACTTTGGAAATTATAAAAAATATTCCAAAAAGCATTAAAGCTTGCAAAATTATTAAGCTGTACGGACCAAAGAATTTTAGTACGGCATAAAATATAACGCCTGCTCCCCATTCATGATCCCACCAAGTGTGTACCGGAGTGTATGATAAGAAGTCCGAAGTTAATACGTGCCCTCCGTCTATTACCCCCATTCCAGCTATTAATCTTGCCCACAAATCAAAGTCAAAATAATTTGCGGTAGTTGAAAATGCTAAAATTAATAAAAATAGCGTAATATAAAATAATAAAGCTTTCTTCCCCATAAATTCAGTTTAACATAAACATGTATACAAACAAAAAAGCATGTAATTATTTATTACATGCTTTTTTGTTAAATTTTATTTTTTTAGTTTAGTTATGCAGCAACAGAGCCTTCAATTTCTCTAATCAAATATTCTGCAACCCATTCAAAATCTTTATTATCTTTAGCAGCTTCCTTCAAGTATTTAACAGAAGCATCACCAAGTCTAATCAAAGTCATAGCAACAACGCCTCTTTTGATACCGCGAACAACTTGTAATTCATCAACAAGTTGAGGTAAAGCAGAAGTTCCGATGCTTACTAATTCATTTTCTAATTTGTTTTTAGTAACATTGTCTGCATTTTCTAACTTTGAAAGAATTTCATTAACTGTTTCCATTATAATTATCTCCATTTATCTTATCTATATTATGATTATAAACTAAAAAATAGTCGAACCTTGATTTCCTTACATAATCTTTATATCATATTAAGTTTTTTATTTTTTATATAAATAATGAAAAAGCAGAACCAAAGTTCTGCTAAAAATTGTGTAGGGGAAAAATATAAATATAAATAAGTATAATATGTTTGTTTATGAATAAATTTTAAAAGTTCTTTCAATATTTTTATCTATTGCTGTTTTAATGGACTCATATTCTGTTTGTAGTGAATTGTGTTCGGTATCAATATTTTTTAGCTCAAGATCATACCTCTTATCTTTATTTTCAATCTTAGCCATCGCTGCGTTGTATTCAGCTTCAGCTTTTGTAATTGCTGTATTATTTGATTGTTCTGTTATATCACTACAATTTGTATAAGTTGTAGTATTCCAATTATTTTCGGTGTCAACTTGTTCCAAACAAACTAAACCGCTTTCAAACGCAAATTTAATCCATTCACTGCTTGATGCTAAACCGTCTTGTAATGCTTTATAGCCTGAAGTATTCATTTTGTTGTACAAGTTAGTATACCATTGAGCTTTGGCTGTACCATTTTCATTATGATTTGTAGTATCAATCCATGTGTAACTTGGTTCACCATAAGTATCCATAATATTATCAAGAATAGTTACTTGTTCAATTTTTTCAAATTCTTTTTCTTTGTCTATACCTTTTTTATCGTCTTTTAAAAAACTTATTCCTAAATTTCTTATTTCATTAATATCAGCTAATTTAGCCCAATTGTTTTCATCAAATTCTGAAGCTGGTGGCATTGTTTTTCCAAAAATTGTTTCGTACAAAGTTGCAGCAGCAGCTTTATAAGCAGCATATTCAGGTGTTTCTACTTTATTACCATTTGCATCTTTGGTATAGTCAGCAGAATTATCTTTCAATGTCCATTGATATTTGTATTCGTCTTTATTAACATCAAAAGTAGTTTCTACTGAATTAATTAATGAATCAATAACTGTATCAGCGATTTTTTGTAAATCTGCTACATCTAATTTTGAAACTTCTTTAAACTCATAAGGTTCAGGTATTACATATTTACCATCTTTTTGTTCAGGAACCGGAATGCCGCTGTATTCAATTTTTGTATCATCAGTTTTACCATTGTTAAATGATAATTTTCCGTCAGTTCCAACAGTTACATCGTAAGCAATGCTTTCGTCTAAAACGGGATCTTCGTTATCGGTTCCGTCTTTATATAAATAAGCTTTCCATACATCTCCTGATTTTTTTAATACAAATGAATTTTCTAATGTAATAGTATTACCATCTTCTGAAGCGCTTAAACCTGAATTGTATGTTCTAGTGTCGTTTTTAGCATCTGTTAACATTTGAGTCATTGAAGCATAATAATCTTTTACAGTTCCGTCTTTATCGTTATCACCTTTTTTAGACAAATCTACTAACGGATTTTTTACTTTTGCATCCCCGCCATTAATAATTGCGCTAATCTGGTCAATATATCCGATTACACTATTATAATCAGTTGCAGTTGCAAGAGATTTCTTTATGTCAGATAAAGAGTTACCATCATAAGTAGATGTTTTTAATAGATTATTCTTAATTTCTGAAGCTCTAGACTCATAACTTTCTTTAGCTGTTGTAAAGTTGGTTAAAGCGCTTGAATAATTGTAGTAGTATTCTGATGATTTGATATTCATGTAGCTATCATAACCATTTTGTCCATCATACATATTTTGCAATTCTGCCGGAGTTTTACCTGAATCTACTTGAACATTTTTTGTTACTCCATCAACATCAACAAGTTCTCCGGTATTGTATATAACACCTTTACTGCCTTCGATTTTATTGCCTTCGCTATCATAATAAGTAACATTTGCGCCTTGATATTTGTCTAGGCTTTCGAAATATGTTGTTGTTTGTTTCAATCCGTATTTTTCTAAAAATTCATTTACGTCTCCTGAATTTTGGAAATTTTTAGCATCAGTTTCTGAAACCAATAATTGTCCTGCTGAATTTGAAATTGCATATTGGTTATTGTACTGATTGTAAGCTGTTAAAGCATTAAAAGTTAATTCTTTATAACTTGTATTATTACTTTTATCGTAACTTGTAAACATCAACTGAGCATCATTTAATGCAGTAGTGTATGCTTCACTGACTTGAGCACTTTTTGTAGCAAGACGCATCTTATCATTGTTGATAAGTTGGGCTCTTAGCTCGTTATCAGACATACGAGATGTTATTGATAATAGTCTAGCTTGTCCTGCCGCCATTCCCATAACTGATGTTTACCTTTCGTTTTTCCTTAGTAACTTTCATTATGGTATTACGGCTTATTTATACAAAATCTTTAATAATCAAGAGGATTTGTTAATAAATATTAACATAAATTTTTACTTATAATTTCTTAAATGCATGCGCCAAATGTTCAAGTTTTCGTTTATCTGTTCCAATTCCGCATAAAAGCATTGTAGATATTTCATTTGTTTTTTCATCCTCAAT
>CAKUQA010000005.1 GCA_934675225.1 uncultured Candidatus Melainabacteria bacterium
TATACGAAGAATTAGTATTTCCGTAAATATCTGCTTCAATAACCGTATTAATTGCAATTATACCAAGCCTTCTGATAACTTCAGGGTGGTTACTGATTTCTTGTGGTCTTAATACAATTTTATCTTTATATTTTTCAAAGTTTTTAAAGAATTCATCAATTTTATCCCAAGAAATAGTTAAAGATGTTCCTGATGCACATTTAACTTTCCCAGCTTCAATAAGGTCAAAAATTGAATTTTGTAAAACCTCTGAATATACAGTTAAATCTTCGAAATCAGAATCTTTTAAACATTCCAAAACAGCATTTGAGACACTGCCTACACCTGCTTGAATAGGTGGTAGCGGATTACATAATCTTTTATGTTCAACTTCGCTCTTTAAAAAGTTTACTAAATTTTTAGCCATAGCATCAAATTCTGCATCAGATGGTACAACTTTTCTTCCATTATCAGGAATTGTACTATGAACAACGGCAACAACTTTATCAAAATCACATTTTATGTAAGGTGTACCTATTCTATCATCAACTTTGGTAATTGGAATAGGTTTTGTATATGGTGGATTTTCAGGAGAATAAACATCATGAACACCTTCTAAAGATGCCGGAACATAAGTGTTAACTTCAATTATAATTTTATCGGCACATTCTGCATAAATATTAGAAGTACCAACAGAAGTTGTCGGAATAATATTTCCGTTTTCATCAATTGCAGTTGCTTCAATTATTGCAATATCAACATGGTTTAAGAAATTCCTTTTTACCCATACAGGCATCAAACCAAGTGGTACGTCGTGATAACCAACTTTTCCTTCATTTATTGCATTTCTTAAATCCTTATTTGTTTGATAAGGAATACGTTTTTTCAAAGCTCCTTTTCGAGCAAGTTCTCCATCAAATTCATCCCCAAGAGAAGCACCCGAATAAACTGTTAAATCAAGTTTTTCGCCATTGTCGGCACGTTTTGCCAGCTCTCCTGCAATAACTTTTGGATAACCTGCAATCGTAAATCCACTAACCCCAAGTGTCATATTGGGTTTTATAAATTTAGCTGCTTCTGCCGGTTCCATAACTTTAGTTAAATATCTTTTATCTCTAATTCTTTTTTCAAATTCTTTGTCCACTGTATTTACCTCACTAACTCTATCTTTTACCAATAATTTATCATATTGATAAAAATTGGTATGCCCTAACGAAACTAAAAAAAGAGTTTAGAAAGTAAAGAAAAATTTTAATGTTAGGAAAATTTTTTATACTTACCAAAGAATGTACAAAATTAAATTACAAAACTAACATATTGATATAGGTTGAAAATGCAAGAAAGGAAATATAGAAATGGAAAACGAAATTAGTGCAGAAGAATTGATTAATTCTTTAGTTGAAAAAGCACATAAAGCTCAACAAGAATTTGAATCATTCTCTCAAGAACAAACAGATGCAATTGTTAAAGAGATTGGTAAAGTTGTTTATGATAGAGCAGAAGAACTAGCCAAAATGACAGTTGATGAAACCAAAATGGGTGTTTACGAAGATAAAGTTGCAAAATGCCATGGTAAATCAAAATGTATCTGGAATAGCTTAAAAGGCAAAAAATCAGTAGGAATTATTGATGAAAATAAAGAAACAGGAATTATTAAAGTTGCAAAAGCTAAAGGTGTAGTTGGTGCAGTAACCCCAGTTACAAACCCTGTTGTAACTCCAATGTGTAATATTATGTTTGCTATTAAGGGTCAAAACGCAATTATTATTGCTCCGCACCCAAGAGCAGAACATGTAAATAAATATGTTGTAGATTTATTTAGAGAAATTTTGAAAAAACACAACGCTCCTGTTGATTTAATTCAAACAATCGAAAAATCTTCAATTGATGCAACAAATGAATTGATGAAAAAAGTAGACGTTGTTGTTGCAACAGGTGGTGGTGGAATGGTTAAAGCCGCTTATTCATCAGGTCATCCGGCATTAGGTGTAGGTCCTGGTAACGTACAAGTTATTATGGATAGAGGAATTGATTACGAAGAAGCTGATAAGAAAATAATTACCGGTAGAACTTTTGATAACGGAATTATTTGTTCTGGAGAACAAGCTGTATTTATTCCTAAAGAAGATTTTAATAAAGTTCTTGATTTATTTAGAAAAAATGGTGTATTTGTTGTTGAGGATGAAACTTCTATTAAGAAATTTGCAGATACAATTTTCCCTGAAAACGGTCCAATCAACAGAAAAATTGTTGGTCAATCTGTTCAAACAATTGCAAAACTTGTTGGCGTTGATGTACCTGAAGGTACAAGAATGATTTTGATTAAAGCAAGAGCAATCGGTAAAGGTAATGGAGAACCTCTTTGTCGTGAAAAAATGTGCCCTGTAATGATTACAGCTCCTTACGATACATTTGAAGATGCTATTAAACTTGCTCAATCAGATTTGGAAAACGAAGGAAAAGGTCATACAGCATCAATTCATTCAAATGATATGGAACATGTTCGTTATGCAGGTGAAAATTTGACGGTAAGTCGTTTAATTGTTAACCAATCCTCATCAACAGGTGCAGGCGGCAGTTTGTATAATGGCTTTGCTCCAACTACAACATTAGGTTGTGGATCTTGGGGTAACAACAGTATTTCAGAAAACTTGAATTACACTCACTTAATTAACGTTTCTCAAATCGGACTTTATAATAAGGATAAAAAAGTTCCGACAGATGAAGAAATTTGGGCTTAAATATGTTGTTATAATAAATTCCGGATTGCATAATGTAGTCCGGAATTCTCCTAAAAGAAAGGATTTTTAATCATGAAACAGTTAATATTAAAACCGGAATTGCATAAATTCCAAACTTGCAAAGAATTTGCAAAAGAATTTGAATTGGGGGAAGATGATTTAATTCTTACAAATGAATATATTTTTAATCCATATTTCAAAGAATTAAATTTGCCTGTAAAAACAATTTTCCAAGAAAAATTCGGTGCAGGTGAACCAACAGACATTATGGTTGATGCAATTATTAATGAAGCCGCAAAACATACTTTCAAAAGAATAATTGCAATCGGCGGTGGTACAATCATTGATATCGCAAAAGTTTTGGCAGTAACAAACGGCGAATCTGTCGATAAATTATACGACAAAAAAAATGAATTAAAGAAACATTATGAACTAATTATTATTCCTACAACTTGTGGTACAGGCAGTGAAGTTACAAATATTTCAATCATCAACAGAACAAGATTGGGTGTAAAAATGGGATTGACTTCACCTGAAATGTTTGCAGAAAAGGCAGTTTTAATTCCTGAACTTTTGAAATCTTTACCGTTTAAAGTTTTTGCAACAAGTTCAATTGATGCTTTGGTTCACTCTGTTGAATCAAGTTTATCCCCTAAAGCAACAGATTATTCAAAATTATTCGGTTATAAAGCTATTGAAATGATTATCACAAGCTATCAAAGACTTGTTAAAGAAGGAAAAGACATTTTGCCTGACTTGATGGATACATTCTTGACGGCAAGCAACTTTGCCGGTATTGCTTTTGAAACAGCAGGTTGTGCAGCGGTTCACGCATTGAGTTATCCATTGGGTGCAAAATATCACGTTCCGCATGGAGAAAGCAATTATGCCGTATTTACTGGTGTTTTAAAAAATTATATGGAAATTAAACAAGATGGCGAAATTGCAATAATGAACGAATTTTTAGCAAAACTTCTTCATTGTGATATTAAAGTTGTGTATGAAGAACTCGAAAACTTGCTAAATTCTGTATTGCAAAAGAAACCTTTGCGTGAATACGGTGTAACCGAAAAAGATACAGAAGATTTTGCTGAAAGTGTAATGAAAACACAAGGGCGTTTGATGGCAAATAATTTTGTTGTTTTAGATTATGATAGAGTTTTGAAAATTTATAAGGAGTTGTTATGAGCTTATTAGAAGCTGGTATGATGGCAAGCTTTGGATTAAGCTGGCCAATTGCAGCATACAAAACTTATAAATGTAAGTGTGTACATGGCAAAAGTCTTACTTTTTCATACTTGATTTTATTTGGATATATTTGTGGAATTACAAACAAACTTTTGCATAATAATGACTATGTGATTTGGATATATTACGCAAATGCGGCGTTTCTGCTGGTTGATATGTTTTTGTATTACAAATATAAAAACAATCCTGCACCAACAGCCGAAGTTCCGATAGAAATAAATGAAGAAGTTGAAATTGACTAAATAAAAATTACAGTATACTTTATAGTATACTGTAATTTTTTAATTCTAAAAGATTAACGTTTTTTATACGGATATTTTAGTCCAAAGAGCAAAAGGCTCTACTACAAATTCCCTGTTATTTTAATTTTTCAGGGAAAATCTATGTGATATTGGATTTTTGCAAACCTAAGTTTCAGTCTTTTCAATGCTCTTACCAAAATTCCCTGCATTTTTAAATGCAGGGAATTTATTATAAATTAGTTGGTTTATCAAGAGATAATTATGATTTTTTTGATTCCTCTTTATCAAGTTCTCGGTACATTTCATTTAAATCATTCAAAAACCGATTTCTAAGTTCTCTTTCATGTTCAGAGTCAATTTCTGGCTCTCTTTCTTCTAATTGTTTTCTGGATAATAACAAATCTTTTTGACTTAAAAATTCCATTAACAACTTTCTTGAATGTTTATCACTTTTCAACGCATCTTGTATTAGTTGTTTAGCTAGAACTTGAAACAAATATACATTTTCTTGTTTTCCATGCTCATTTGTAATTATATGTTTATTTGTCAGTTCTAGAGTTAGAGCTTCGTTTATAGATTTTGGAATCGTTTTCTTTTTACGTCCTTTGGGATTTCCAGATTGTCCTTTTTGAAATCTTGTAGATTCAGGAGGTTTGCAATATCCAACTTCGTATTTTTTTGACATTACTTGTTTTAATTTTTCAATTTTATTCTCATTAGCCATTTACTTGCTCCTCCATATTTTTTACTAGTGTAGCTTTTTTACCTGTTTCTTGTTCACATCTCCACAAAATTATGTCGCAGTAATGAGGACTTATTTCAATAACTCTTCAAGTTTATACAAAACTATTTAAATCTAACGAAAGGTATGACTTTAAAAAAGATATTGTTCGAGTAATTAGCGGAGACAAATACCATTATACAAATTGTTTTTGGGATTTGCAAAAAGAACGAAATGGAGATTATTAAAGATAATTTATTTTTTATATTTTTGCAAACTCGTACACTGATTTTTAATTTCAGACGCAATATCTTTTGCCAATTTTTCTTTTAAACCTATATTTTTAGCAACCGACAAAATATTATCTAAATTTGGATTTTTACCTTCTCCATCAATTGTTGTAGCATGTTCGCCATTAAAAGACGAACTGTAAGTTAAATCATAAGCTGGTGATAAGTGCCACTCTTTTTTTGCTTCATTATAAATATAAGAAAAATTCTTTGAATGATCATCTCTATTATGTGCAAAAACATTGAAACACATAAGCCTATAAAGTTGCTCTATATCTTGGTAATTTTTTGTTAATTCTAAAGTTAATTTCATAAGGATATTGTAATCAAGATTTGGCAATCTATGACTTGTTTCTAACAATCCGCTTACTGAAACCATGTGAATTTTTCTATTATTATTTCTGTCAAATCTTTTAATTCCAAAATATCCTGAACATATTTTTGAAGGAAACAATTTTGTTTCAGCCATGTTTATTTCACACTTTTTAGCACATAAAGAATATTGATATTCTTGTTCTCCAATATTTTTAGGATCTTGTGAAGATGGGAATTTGATAATCCAATCTTCACCATTAATTTGTGTAAGAATTTTCGGTCTGGCACCACCAGAAGAACCTCCTAGTATAAACAATTCATCTAATTCATTAGAATTATTTGTTTCTAATATTTTTGAACATTCTTTTGCTAATGAATCTAAATCTAAATTTTGTCCTATGATTTCAAATCGGTGTTCTGGCTTATAAGTTAAAGCGCCCATACCACTTTCCTGAACAACAGCAAGCCTATTAAGGTTATCAATTTCAAGTGGATTTATTTTATGTCTCAAAAATAATCGGTCAACCAATAACCGACCCCAACCATCAGGCAAACTATCATTGAAAACTCCAAACAGTCCACCAAATGGCTCTTGCTTTGGTATAAACACTTTTTTTACTAATGGCAAACTAAATGGAGAGATGCTAAATCCGCTATTTAGCCAATTATCATCATATTCAAATGCAATCAAATTATCATTGGTTTTAGCTAATTTCCCAACTAAAATATCATTATATAAAACATTCAAATATCTATAGTTTTCCACATCTTTAGTCTCCATTTATTATTTCGTCAATAGAATTGTATGTAGTTTGAGTAAATAAACTATCAAAATCTTTATCTAAATCAAGTGCAATTGCAATTTTAATAAGTGAAGCAAGAGAGATTTCAGCTTTTGATTCAAATCGTTTAATAGAGCCAAGACTCACTCCTGATTTTTGGGAAAGTTGTATTTGTGAGATTTTAAGTTTTTTTCTGCGGTATTGGATTTTTTCAACCAAATTTTGAGCTATTTCTTTTGGTGATTTTTGATTAAATAAAAAATTGTTCATAGTTAATATATTATACTATATTTAGATAAATGTCAAATAATAGATATTATATTATCTATAATACATCAAATGCCTTTATTGTTTACATTTGTGTCATTTGCTTGATTTATCTGTCCGGAAATGACATAGTTCTTGCTTATAATGTATGTAAGAAAGGATTTACAAATGAACGAATATTATTTAGACTGGACGCTAAACAGGAACCCTAAAAAAATAAATATGACGAATTAAAAGATATATCTTCTTTTGAAAAATATATGTTATGCAATTATTTATTAAATTTAATGGAAGGTATAGATATAAATGAGTATAACTTCAAGAATTTTTTTGAAGATTTAAACTTCGTTTTTAAATTTAAAACTAAAATAACAGTAAAAAGACCCAATAACCTCTCACAAAGAGAAATTGCTCTCACAAAAAATAAAATCAAAAAAGAATTAATTTCATATCTTCAAGATGTCAAGATTCCTAATTCTACAATTAAAACTAAAATGAATTTGATAGCCGATTTGTATAATTTGAATAAACCCGAGTACAATTTTCTTCTCTATTATGTGCTAAAAGAAATTAACCCTCTACCTTAAAACGTAGCACCAATACTGACATATAAACAATTTAAAATAAAAGTATAAAAAATTAAAATATAAGGAATAATAGTATGACCAAAGAAACTCGAAAATTGACAAAAGAAGAATTTAAAAACGTTGATTGGGGAAAAAGTGAATTTACCCAAGCTGAAATTGAAGAAATGGATAAACGTGCTGCAAATATAAAAAATGCAATTCCTTGGAACAAAGCTTGGGAAAAACTAAAAATGGAAGAAGAACTGGAAGCTATTGAATTAGCAAAAGCTGGTTTTACTCGTGCTGAAATCAGAGAAATCGATAGACGAGCTAATAATATCGGAAAAGTCCAGACATTTACATCGAACGAAATATTAAAAGAATTTGGATACGAAAAAGAATAGCAATGAAAAGAATAAAAAGTTTAAAAGATGAATATAGGAAACATTGTTTATATAATATTTTTGCGGATTTACAACAGATTCTCCAACTTGAGAAAAGGCTGCGAAGTGTACAACTTTATCAATATCATAATTTTTGAACACTGAATTTATATCATCAAAATTAGTCAAATCACCTTTTTGAAATTCAACGTGTCCGTATTTTTTCAAAGTTTCAACAGTTTCAATATGTCCGGTTGATAGGTTATCAAAAATCACAACTTCATTATTTTGTTCTAACAATGTCATTACACAATGGCTTCCGATATATCCTGCTCCACCTGTTACTAGTATAATTATACTTTCCTTTCTTTTGAATATGTATTCTCTCTGTATTTTAATGCTGCCATTAATCTGTTTTTTGCTTGTAATTTTCTAAGAATTGAAGCGACATGGGCTTTTGCCGTATGGAAACTAATATTTAATTTTTCTCCGATTTCAATATTTGTGTATCCTTTGCAAAGTAGTTCTAAGACATCTTTCTCTCGATTTGTAAACATATAATTATTTAAAAATATTAATTACCTCCGAACTAATTTCAAAATCTAAATCTTCAGTAAACTTTGTCATTTCGCCATCAATATGGGCTAAGCAATAGTGATTTTTAATTTTAAAATCTTTAGCTTTGATATACTCTGCAATTCGTGAATTTGTTTTTAGGTTCAACAAAATCTTTAAAAACTCAATGAAAAACAATACCAGATTTTGAGTTTTTAGGATAAAAATATCGAACAAACCGTCATCTAACTTTGAATTCTTTGCAATCGAAAATAAATTTTGATACATATTTCCTGCGTTTGCAACAATGATACAAGAAGCATTAATTGTCCGTTCTTCATTATCAATAATTACCGAATACTCTTTATTTTTAAGCCTTAGTGCAAAAATTATTCCGGCAATAAAGTATGCAAAATATCCAAATTTGTTCTTTAGAGATTGAGGAGTTTTTCCAATTATATCAGCGTCATACCCTAGTCCACAACGAAGGACAGAAAATTTGTTATTTATTGTCATAACATCAATTTTAGTTGTATTTTCGCTATCAATAACTTTCAATGCTTTTGACACATTATTTATCCCAATATTTGCCGCTAACAGGTTTGCAGTACCCGTTGGAATAATCCCTAAAGATTTATTTGTACCTACCAAATACGGTAAAACCTTATTAACAGTGCATTACCTTTTTCAATGGATTTGTCTAAAAGATTGAATATGCCTGTTACTATGGAATTTATTCGTCTTTCAAGTCGAGAAGGTTCAAGGCTCCCAACTGGCAAGTTAAAAGAAATAAATATGGATTTGCCCAATTTAGATGGAAAAAATATTCTAATTGTTGAGGATATTGTTGGAACTGGATTGACAGGCAAACATGTTGTCGATTATATTAATACAAATTTTAATCCGAAATCCCTAAAATTCTGCTCTTTTATTAACAAAGAAGCCGTTAGAGAATATGATTTTCATCCCGATTTTGTAGGATTTAATATAAATGACGATAAGAGATTTGTTTTGGGTTACGGTTTGGATGACAAGGGCTTTTGCCGAAATCTTCCTTTTGTCGGGTATGATGAACCTGTAACAATGAAATAATTCTATAAAATTATTTCAAATCTTTATGGTGAAAATGTCTTTCTCCAGAAACATAATCCTCAACGATATTGCCATTTCCAATAAGTTTATATTTATATATAGTTAAACCTTCTAAACCTACAGGACCTCTTGCGTGGGTTTTGTTTGTTGAAATTCCAACTTCAGCACCAAAACCGTATCTAAATCCATCTGCAAATCTTGTTGAAGCATTGAAATAAACACCTGCTGAATCAACTTTATTCATGAATTTTTCTGCATTTTCAACATTTTTGGTAATAATACTATCAGTATGTCCAGAGCCATAAGTATTTATATGCTCAATTGCTTCATCTATATTTTTTACGACTTTAAAAGCTAAAATTTTATCGCCATATTCGTGAGCCCAACTTTCAGGCTCTGCAATAAGTTGGATTTCTGATAATTGTAGTGCTGCTAAAAGATTATCTTTTTTGGCAAAATTTTCATGAATTAGTAAAGTTTCAACCGCGTTACAAGCACTTGGATACTGAGTTTTTGCATCTGTAACAACTTTTATTGCCATATCAATATCTGCGGATTCGTCTACAAATATATGGCAAATTCCATCTGCGTGACCTAATACCGGAATTCTTGTGTTGTCTTTTATAAATCTTACAAGTTTATTGCTTCCACGAGGAATAATTAAATTAATATATTTGTCACATTTTAGCATTTCATTAACTTCTTCGTGTGTAAAAATTTGTTGGACAACATTTTGTGGAAATTCTTTAATTTCTTCTAATGCTGAATTTATAACTGAAAGGATTTTTTTATTTGTATTAATACTTTCTTTTCCACCTTTTAAAATAACTGCATTTGCTGATTTTATTGCAAGAGACGAAATTTGCGCAATAACATCTGGTCTTGCTTCAAAAATTATGCCTAAAACTCCAATTGGACAAGAAACTTTATACAAAGTCAAATCAGTATCTAACTCTCTAACAAGTAATTTTTTATTAATCGGGTCATCAAGTTTTGCAACATCACGAATTCCTGCAATCATATCGCGCATTTTGTTTTCACTAAATACAAGGCGATTATAAGTTGATTTTGAGAGTTTTCCTTCTTCAACCAATTGTTCTGCTGCTTTAAGATCAACTTTATTTGCTTTAAAAATTTCGTCTTTGCTTTCTTCTATTTTGTCTGCAATTTTTAATAATGCTTTGTTTTTAATATCTGTTGGCAAATCTGCAATTTTTAATGAAGCTTCTTTCGCATTTTTTGCAATTTGTATAAAATCCATTTGTTTGTCCTTTCACCCTCTCCAGAATTTCAGTCATTCTCATTATGACAATGACGAAATTCAACCCTCTCACAATGAGAGAGGGTAATTTTTTACAATAATGTTATATTATCTCTTGTAATAATTGCGTCATAGTTTTTAAATCCGAGAATTTCCATAATGTTGTCGGAATGGCAACCGATTACGCGTCTGCAAGAGTCTGAAGCGTAATTAACTATTCCACGAGCGATTTCGTTTCTGTTTTCGTCAAGAATAGAGACAACATCTCCTTTATTAAATTCATTTATAACTTCGCAAACACCTATAGGAAGTAAGCTTTTTTGAGCTAATACAGCTTTTTTAGCTCCGTCATTAACAACGATTTGTCCGATAATATTTGTTGCATAACCAATCCAGCGTTTTTTGTCGGATAATTCTTCTGTTTGAGGAAGAAACATTGTTCCTACTTCTTCTCCATCAAATATTTTTTTGATTACGTAAGGGATTTTACCGTTTGCAATTAAAACTCTACCGCCAAAGCGAGTAACCATTTGAGCAGCTTTTAATTTTGTTCTCATTCCGCCTCTGCCGCCTTCTGATGCGTCTGTCCCTAAGGCAAGAATTTTATCTGTTACTTCGTCAACTTTTCTAATAATTTTTGCATCCGGATTTGATTTCGGATTTTTGTCAAAAAGTCCTTCTACATCAGATAAAATTACTAGCAAGTCGGCATCTAACTCACTTGCAACAAGTGCTGAAAGTTTATCATTATCTGAAAAACAAACTTGCATGTGCTCATAATGAGGATGAACTTCTACTGTAGAAACAGTGTCATTCTGATTGATAATAGGAATGACGCCTAACTCTAATAATTTGTTCAGAGTTGTTCTCAAGCTTAAATATCTTTGTCTTAAAGAAAAATCGTCCTCTGTTAAAAGGATTTGAGATGCGATTAGGCCATAAGTATCAAATCCGCTTTCATAAATTGACATCAATTTCCCTTGACCTATTGCGGCACAGGCTTGTTTTAGAGCGACGCCTTCTGTGCTGTCAATTCCAAGACGTTTTTTCCCTAAGCCAACGGCTCCGGAGGTCACTACAATAACTTCTTTTCCCATTCTTGCTAAATGTGACAAATCTTCAATAAAAGAAAAAACTCTTGGAAGCGAAACAAAGCCATCATCACCTCTTAAGATGTTTGTTCCAAATTTGAAAACGATACGTTTAGCATTTATAAATTCTTTTCTATCCATAATTTGATTATAATACAAAAAATAATTATTAATTAAACTTTTTTCTATCAAAAAGTTTATCAAAATCTAAATTTAATTCATTAAGAATTGCAATAACTACCGAAAGAGATGTATTTGTTTCTCCTCTTTCAAATTGCCCTCTTATAAATTATTAAATAATACAATTTGTTACATAGTAGCAAAAATTTTTATTTACAGGTATTACATTAGTATGAGCGGAATAAATAATATTAGTTTTCAAGATAACGACAGAGTAAAACAATTTGGTAAAACTGACAATGGTAGACTTATAGTTGGTGTTAAAGATATTGATACCGGTAAATATGTCAAAAGTACAATTCCCGAAGAAAATTTTGATGAGTTTGAAAGATTTTCAAATGAAACTCAAGATAAATATGGGAAGATATGTAAAAATAATTTTCAAATGGTCTATGCCGCAAACATTTCAGGTGCAATATTAGGTGGTGCGATTACTGCAACTTGTTTGAAAAAAGCTTCTAAAACTAAAACTTTCTTTGGTGCCATAGGTGGAGCTTTTGCCGGAGTAGTGACATCCAGTGCTATAATATCCGGTGTTATAATTGCCAAAATTGTAAAGATGGCTAAAACAGCAAAGAACTTGGATGTAAAACCATATCATGAACCTGTTCAAAAGAATGTTGATGAAAAACCTGCCAAAGTTAAAGAAGAAGATAACAAAGTAGAAAAAGCAGAAAATAATAAAGAAACAGAAAATAAAGAAATTAAAAACGAAAAACTCGAAGAACAATAACTTTTTTTGTCATATAATTGAGTTATGAAAAAATTATTATTAACATCAATTATAATGAGCTTTATATTTATAGCTACCCCTTGTCGAGCACAGTATTTCCCTATTCCTGCGGCGACTTTACAAGCAGCACAGCAGGCTGTTATTCAAAGTGCTCCATCTTCAGAAGTTGTACGAGTCGGTATTGGCACTACAAATTTTGGAACTTATCAATATAACGATATAACAATTTTTGGTACAGGCGATACACAGATTTATGATAACAAACTTTTAATTGGGAGTTATCCTGCAAATCAAAATATCAGAATAACCTACAAAGATGGAATGTTTAATATTTATTCTCCGGAAAGTACGCAACCTGAAAAAGTTGTAGGGCCTGTTCAAATTACAAGTAATTATGGACTTTTAGGTGTTGCAGGGTTAAAACGTGCCGGAAAACAGGCATTGTACCATGGTGCTTTTGAATTAAAAAAATGTAATAACAATACATTCAATCTTGTTAATATGATTGAGGTTGAAGAATATTTAAAAGGTGTTGTTCCGAATGAAATGCCCGTAAGTTTTGGGTTAGAAGCATTAAAGGCTCAAAGTGTTGCAGCTCGTAACTATGTGCTTTCACCAAGAACAAAAGCTTCTACAAACTATGATGTTGTAGATTCTGTTGCAAGTCAGGTGTATTTTGGTGCAAATACAGAACGACCTTTATCTAATCAAGCTGTATCAGAAACAGAAGGAGTTGTTGCGCTTTATAACTGGGATATGATAGTTGCGCAATATTCATCCACTGCAGGAGGATATACGGAAAGTTATTCCAATGCTTTTTCTGACCCGAAAACAAAAGCTTTTCCTGCTCCTGAAAAATCTTATCTAAAAGCAAAACCAGACATAGTATCTCAATCTTCTTTGAAAAGTGAAGAAGCTGCAAAAGCATACTATAAATCTCGTCCGGATGCTTATGATATCAGATCGTCATATTATAGATGGGAAAGAGACTGGAATGCTCAAGAACTTAAAAATGCACTTCAATCTACTCTCGTAGCACAATCCGCAACAGGTTTTGTAAAACCGGCTTTCAATAAAGGTGATAAATTAGACGATTTGACGGAAATAAAAGTAATTCGACGTGGTGATTCCGGTAAAATTATGGAAATGGAAATTGTAACTCGTTCTCAAACCTATAAGGTATACAAAGAATTGGTTATAAGAAGATTGATGACAAAAGATGGAAAAGCTTTGCCTAGCGCAAATGTCGTTTTTGAAAATACAAAAGACGAAAATGGTAATTTGATATCAGTTCACGCATGGGGCGGAGGTTTTGGACATGGTGTCGGAATGAGCCAATACGGTGCAGGTTTTATGGGCTCAGAATTGCATTTGCCTTATGATAAAATTTTAAAACATTATTATTCAGGGATTAGTCTTGCAACAAAACCGATTATAATTTCAACTGAAGCTGGACAGCAGAGCGAAACTCAACATTTTTATTCAAAAGATAAAAAAGCAAAAATTGTAATTGATAACAAATTTGGAGTTGGCTCAATTAATGTAACTATTAACGGGCGAAAACAAACATTTGAGTTGCCTAAAGAAGTTTTTGGGCTCAAAAGATTTGTAGAAATAGATATTTCAAAATATATTAAACAAGGCAAAAACACAATAACATTTACGTCTGATGAATTTTACTCAAGTTCTGCAAGAAAAGGGCTAAGGTTATATGTAGAATTGGTAAAAAAAGACGAGAGTGAATATATTTGGTAGATAATAAAAATAATTTTAAGGTGATGATAAAGGGATAGAAAGTGGAAAATATAGAAAAAGAATCAAAAACAATGAGCGTATTGAAAGCTGCATGGGTAATTGCGGTTGTAACAATTGTCAGCAAACTGATTGGATTTATCAGAGATATTATTATTGCAAACTATTATGGAGCTTCATTAGTTTCTGATGCTTACTATTATGCATATCAAATCCCGTCA
>CAKUQA010000006.1 GCA_934675225.1 uncultured Candidatus Melainabacteria bacterium
TTGTTTTTATGTAATTCCGAGTTTTTGAGCAACTTCATTGTCAGATGGTTCGTGTCCCAATTCAAAAGACAAGGTTGTGTACGCTTTTTTATATTTTCTTATTTTTTCTGTCATGTGTACAGGTATTCTTATTGTTCTTGAATTGTTTGAAATTGCTCGAATAATTGTTTGTTTAATCCACCAAGTTGCATAGGTAGAAAATTTAAAATTTTTGGAATAATCAAATTTTTCTGCAGCTTTAATTAGCCCGAGTGAACCTTCTTGAACTAAATCCATGAATAATACTCCCTGACCTATATATTTTTTTGCAATACTAACTACAAGACGTAAATTTGCTTGTACTAATTTCCTTTTTGCTATGTCGGCTTGAGTAACTTCTCCTTCTTTTATTTGTTTGCCTAGGCTTTTTTCTTCTTTAGAATTTAATAATTTGATTTTTCCGATATCTTTCAAGTACATTTGTAAAATATCGTCATCATTCGATATTGAATTAAATGTTTTAGGTTCTTCATTTTCTTCTGTATCAAAGTCAATAAAATTAATGTTTTCTATATAGTCTTGTTTAAAATCTTTGTATAAATCCACAGCCATAAAGTATCCCTTCTCTTAAAAAAAATAAATCTTCAATATTCTTGACGAAAGATTGTAAATTTTGTTTCAAAGTCTTTTTTGTGTAAAATGTAAAATATGGGAATTATTAACGAAAAAGATTTTATAAATAGAATTAAAAATTTTGATGCATACGCTTTTAAAGCTGGAGAAAGACGAGATATTGCCGTTCTTGATTCGCATGATTTCAGATATCTTGAAAATGGAAAATTTAAAGCAAATTTACATGTACATACTCGGTATTCTGATGGCGAAATGACAATTAAGGAGTTATTTGGTTTTGCAGAAGATATTGCAAAATCAAATCCAGAGTTTATTACGGCAATAACAGATCACGATACAATTGATGGTGATAAAGAGGCTGTTGAACTTATAAAAGATTATAAGCATGCAAATATTTGTCTGGGAGTTGAGATTTCTACAGTTGGAATAAATTTCCCAAATCAGACAAAGCCTTTACAAATTCATTTACTTGTTTATGGAATTAATCCAAATGATAGAGTTTTGGATGATTATTTAAAAAATAAACGAGAATTAAAATTACAATTAGCAAAAGATACTATTTGTAAATTGGATAAAGCTTTGCCACAGTACAAATTTACACTTGAAGAAGCTGCAAAGTGCCATGCCATGGTTTTAAAAGGAGAGGACGAAGTTGCTCATCCTTTGAAAAAATATACATCAGGAAAAATTTTGCTTGATTATTATTTTCCTAATTCTGATTTTTCTTATGAAAAACCTATTTATAAGTATAAATATTTATTCAAGGGGAAAGAGCCTTATCATTTTACGTATAAAAAAGCTCTTGAATTATATGTAGGGCATGAACTACCTCCAATATCAGAAGAAGTTGAACAAAAAATTCAAATAGCCAGAGAAATTTATTTGAAAGCTCATCCGTCAATCGGTAATATGTTGGAACCGTTTTCGTCTTTTGAAGATGCTGTAAAATTTGTTTCAAATTTAGACTCTGGAGTTATGTCTATTGCTCATCCTGCAAGAATAAAGGCATATTGTCCGGAGTTTTATGACTATTTATTTGAACATTTTAAGACCGCTGGTGGAGAAAAAGCTATGTTTTATGAAGGATTTTACCAATCTTATGAAGGTAAATATTTTCAAGAATGGAAATCTGTAATAGATAAATCCGCAGCAAAATATGGTTTATTGAAAACCGGAGGTTTGGATTCGCATGGAAAAAGTTTGGTTGTTAGATGCCCGAGAAAGGATAATGTATGAAAAAGTTCTTTCTATTAATGATTTTACTTTTGACTGCAAGTATGGCAAGTGCTAGTGATACCGGTTATGTCAGTCCGGAATCTTATGCGATTAATGAGGCTGATATGGTTGATTATTTTGATGTTCCTGCTCCAAGAAGGTTAAATATTGATGAGTTGGATAAGCCGGTCAAATTAAATAAAACATCTCAGGAGCAAACAGAAACCAATTCTTCTTCTCAAAAAGTGAAACGCGCAAAAGGAGAAAAGAAACCTTATGAAGAACGTGCTATTTATAAGGCTGCAAAATGGTGGACAACCCAGACATACAAGTTTGATGACCCTCATCATGGTGAAAAACATGAAATAAAGGTTAAAGCTCGAGAAGAATACGAAAAACAACAGGCAGAGAAAATTAACCAAGCTAAAAGTAATAATTATTAATAAAATTGGCTCTATGTCGCAAAAATTTTTGTTTTAATGTTTTTATCTATATAGTAAGTGATTTTAGAAAGTTATTATGTCGTTAAGTGTAAAAAAGATAGATAATTTAAATATTAAACAAACAAATTTCAAAGGAGCTGAAACAAAGGATACTCCAAAGCCAAAAGACGAAAATGAAGAAAAATCGTTTTTAGAAAGAAATAAAGTTGCTTTGACTGCATTGGGAGCGGTTGGCGTAGCCGCAATTGCAATTGCTACTCATCGTTCATTCAAACATAAAGATGTTTCGTCAAGAAAATTATTTGACAGTTTTAAGGATGATTTATCTAAACTTGGCGAAAAAGGCGATGCAACATCTATTATAAATGGTATTTTATCTAAGAATGATGATAAATTAAAATTTGATGCAATCGGACACTTATTAAATACTGAAAGCAAATATATAAATTCTAATAACTGGGAAAGCATGTTTAATGTTTTGACAGAACTGAAACCTTCTGAAAAAATTAAACAAGAACGAATTAGTTCTCGTTTAAATGTTTTGTTTGAAACAATAGCCAAAAAAGATATTGTATCTCCAGAGGTTTTGGATAAGATAATTTCCAAGCTAACAAATATTTCAGAAGATTCTAAGTTGAATCTAAGTCAAAAAATAATAGATAATTCAAGTAGAAACCCTAAGATAAAGCTTAATAAAGCACAAATAAAGAATATGTTGAATATTTTAGATGGCGTTAAGCAAGAAAAATTTGATTACAGAATAGGTGATATTGTTTATTTAAAAGAGCAATCTGTTTCAAATTTAAGATATGATTATTATAATAAATATTTTACAGATGGAAAAGTTGATGAAACTTTTATAAATGATTTAAGTAAAGTATTTGAAAGTAAGAATTTAAACGAAGAACATAAACTTAAGTTAGTTGATGATATTTATATTTCAACATTTGTAAGAGATATTAGTGGTAATCAGGTTAAAGATAGCAATATCAATAAAGATAGTATACAACTGGTTAAGACAATGTTGAAGTTTACTGCTAACAGCAAACAGGAAATGTTTCCTGGTGGTTTAAGAAATATAAGTAGAGCAGAGCTTGGAAGTAAACTTTTATCAAAAGCAGATTTGTTTGATTCATATAATATCTTTTCAACAGAAGAAAAGTATAATATTGCGAAAAAATTAAAAGGAATGCTTAATGACGAAATTAAATCAAATGCAGGAATGTTTGGTGCGCATAGTATAAATGATATTTATATAAAAGAGTTAAGTTATAAAAATCAATTGTTTATGAAAGAAAATGCTGCAACAGCTTCTGTTGATGATATTGCAAAGTATGTTGATGAGATGCTTGCCGGTTATAAAGAAGCTAAAGAAGGTTTTGTAAAAGGTTCTTTTAGCGATACGCTTGATGAATTACTTTTACAACAAAAATTTGAACTTTTCTTTCTTGATATGTATATTCAGTTAGCGGAACGCCAAATAAAATCAGCATTTGAATTAAATTTTGAAAAAACTAAAAATATTGATGGTATCATTAATAAAATAAAAAACTTTAGTGAAAAAACTTTTGGAACAAATTATGAAAAATATAAAAACAAATCATCAAATGGTGGTTCAAAATTTGATTACGAAAGTTTCTGTAGTGATAAAGTAAAAGATGCAAAATCTGTATTGACAAAATATTTGAATAAAGACGACAAATTAAAAGAATTTGCAGATGTTTTAAATAGTGATAAATTAGATGCAAAAACATTGAAAAATATTAAGCGTCGCCTTGCTATAAAATATCATCCGGATAAAGCAAAGGATGATGCGGAAAGAAATGAATATACCAAAATTTTCCAACAAATTAATAATGCTATTGAAATATTGGCAAGTAAGGTAAAATAAGATTATAAAAATTTTGGGTAATATTTGAAAAATTTTTATATTTTTAATATAATCTTGATATGAGTATAAAGAAAATAAAATTGAGAGACTTTGAAATTGGTGGCGACAAGTTAACTATTATTGCCGGTCCTTGTGCTGCTGAAAGTCAAGAAATCCTTGATGAAACAGCTCAAGGTTTAAAGGAAATTACAAAAAAATTAGGCATTAATTATATTTTCAAGTCGTCTTTTGACAAGGCTAATCGTTCTTCTATTTATTCTTATAGAGGTCCGGGGATGGAAAAAGGTCTTGAAATGCTTCAAAATGTTAAGAATAAATTTGATTTGCCGATTGTGACAGATATTCATACACCTGATCAGGCGGAACCTGTTGCAAAAGTTGCCGATATTTTACAAATTCCAGCTTTTTTGTGCAGGCAGACGGATTTGTTAGTTGCTGCGGCAAAAACCGGTAAAATTGTTAATATTAAAAAAGGACAATTCTTAGCTCCGGATCAAATGGGGAATTTGGTTAAAAAAGTTGAAGAATGTCAAAATGAGCAAATTTTATTGACTGATAGAGGAAGTTCTTTTGGTTACAACAATTTAGTTGTTGACTATAGAGGTATTCCTATTATGCAAAAATTTGGTTATCCTGTAGTATTTGATGCTACTCACAGTGTTCAACTTCCTGGAGCAAACGGCACTTCTTCCGGAGGTGATAGAACATTTGTTCCTCCGCTTGCGAAAGCAGCTATGGCAGTTGGTGCGGATGCGTTATTCTTTGAGGTTCACCCTGATCCTGATAATGCAAAATCAGATGGACCTAATATGGTACCTCTTGATAAAGCAGAAGAATTATTTAAAATTTGCAAAGAAATTTTTGAATTGGTGAGAGCATAATGATTATAAAGCAATTTGTAGCAGGTTTAATTGAAAATAATATGTATCTTGTTGTTGATGAAAAAACTCGAGATGCAGTTGTTATTGATGCTCCTGCAGATATTTCCGAATTGCATAAAGTTATTAAAGAACTTGGCGCAAATGTTAAGTATATTCTTATTACTCACGGGCATTTTGACCACATTATGGGGTTAAGTTCTTTAAAAAAATCTTTGGATGCTCCGTCTGCAATTTGTAAAGAAGATCTTGTAATTTCTGATAATGTAAATGAATTCACAAGACTTTTTGGAGTACCGGATATAACTCCTCCAACTTATGAAAAATTTGTTAAAGATGGTGATGTGTTAGAAGTTGGTGAAATGAAAATCAATGTTATTCAGACTTCAGGACATACAGAAGGTGGAGTTTGCTATCTAATTGATGATAACTTGTTCTCCGGAGATACTTTATTTAAACAAAGTGTTGGTAGGACAGATTTGTTCGGCGGTAATTTTGAAAAAATTAAACATAGTGTGAAAGATATTTTGTTTAATTTGGATGAAAATATTAAGGTTTTCCCTGGGCATGGTCCAATGACCACAATAGCTTATGAGAAAAAATATAATGAGATAATTTAATAACACATTCTCTCAATTTTGAGAGAAACAAGAATTGTACACAACAGATGTTAGTGTTACAAATTCAGAAAATGGGTTGAACCCAAACAAAGAGAAGGTAACAAAATGAAAGAACAATTAGAAAAAATATTTGCAAATGCAACAGAGGACTTAGCAAAAGCTTCTTGTATAAATGATATTGAAGAAATTAGAAGTAAGTATTTGAGTCGTAAAGGTGAATTCAATGAGATAAAGAAAAATCTTAAAAATTTATCTAATGATGACAAGAGAATTATTGGCTCTTTAGCAAACGAAATTACCAAAAAGCTTGAAGAAGGTTTGAAAGCTAAACATGAGGAATTTTATAGAAAAGAATTAAATGAAAAATTGAAGCAAGAAAGAATTGATGTGACTCTTCCTGGGCAATATACTCAGATAGGGCGTGTTCATCCTTTGACTTCTACTACAAATGAAATTACTGCAATTTTCCAAAGTTTAGGTTTTTCTGTAGTCCCTCAAGCGAATGCTCCGGAAGTTGAAACAGAATACTTTAACTTTGATGCGTTAAATGTTCCGAAAGATCATCCGGCTCGTGATGTACAAGATACTTTCTATACAGAAATTGCTAAAAATGTTGTTTTGAGAAGTCAAACCTCAAATGCTCAAATTCATGCTATGGAAGGTAAAAATCCTCCAATTAGAATTATTTCTCCGGGACGTGTTTATAGAAATGAAAATATCAATGCCCGTAAAAACAACTTTTTCCACCAAATTGAAGGGCTTTATGTTGATAAAGATATCACTTTTGGTGATTTAAAAGGTGTTTTGAATGAATTTATCAGAACATATTTTGGAGCAAGCAGACCAACAAGATTTAGAAGCAGTTTCTTCCCGTTTACAGAACCTTCTGCAGAAGTAGATGTTCAATGTATAATGTGTGAAGGCAAAGGCTGTAGAACCTGTTCCGGTACCGGTTGGTTAGAGGTATTGGGTTGTGGCATGGTTGATCCGAACGTTCTTCGTGGTGTCGGAATTGATCCGGATGTTTATACCGGTTTTGCTTTCGGTATGGGAGTAGAACGTTTAGCGATGTTAAAATATGCAATTGATGATATAAGACTATTTTTCAATGATGATGTAAGATTTTTGAAACAGTTTTAAGTACGATTAAAAAAAGATAAAAAAGACCTCATTTGAGGTCTTTTTGTGAATATGAGGATGTTTAAATTATATGGCACGTGATAAAATCGCTCTTATTATAGGTGCAGGTCCGGCTGGATTAAGCGCAGCTTATCATTTGTTGATGGAAACAGAAGATATTAAACCTGTTATTCTGGAAAAATTTGATTGTATCGGTGGGATATCTCGAACAATTTGGAATAATGCTTCAGGTACAGATATTGGCCCTCATAGATTATTTTCTAAAAATCAAGATGTTATTGATTTATGGGAAAAACTTCTTCCATTACAGGGAAAAGGAGCAATTGATGATAAAATTTTAAATAGGATTACAACATTAAGCGAGAATGGACCTGATCCAGATGAAGTTAATAATGTAATGTTGAAAAGAAGAAGGCTTTCTAGAATTTATTATTTGAAACACTTTTTTGACTATCCTGTTTCTCTAAATTTTACAACAATTTTAAATTTAGGTATCGTAAGAACTTTTATGGCTGGATTTAGTTATTTAAAATCCTGTGTTCATAAAATCCCTGAAAACTCGTTGGAAGATTTTATGATAAATCGTTTTGGGTGTGTTTTGTATCAAATGTTTTTTGAAAAATATACAGAAAAAGTCTGGGGAGTGCATCCGTCAAAAATTTCAAAAGAATGGGGAGAACAAAGGATTAAAGGTATTTCTTTGTCTAAGGTTTTGTTAAATGCAATTTTATCTCCGCTGAAATCGATTTCTAAAAAAGATAAGGAAACATCTCTAATAGAGGAATATTATTATCCTAAATACGGGTGTAGTCAGTTGTGGCAAGTTATGTTAGATAAAATATTAGCTATGGGGGGAGAAATTTATTACAATACAACTGTTAGCCAAATAAATACTAAAGATAATAAAGTTTTTTCTGTAAGTGCTATTAGTAATAATAATGAAACAACTTATGTTGCAGATTATTTAGTTTCATCAATGCCGATAAATGAATTGATTGCTGGACTAAATAATGTTCCGGAAGAAGTGAAGTATATTGCAGAAAATCTTCAATATCGAGATTATATTTTAGCCAGTTATTTGTGTAAAGGAATTAATTTACCAAATAATACTAAATTTTTGACAATAAATAATATTGCACCAGATAGCTGGATTTATCTTCAAGAAGATTTTATAAAGGCTGGTCGAATTTATATTATGAATAATTTTTCCCCTTATATGATAAAAGATTTTCAAAATAATGTTTTGGTAAACCTAGAGTATTTCTGTAATGAAGGTGATGAACTTTGGAGTAAATCTGAAGCAGAAATGTTGGATTTTGGCTTGAATGAATTTAAAAAACTTGGAGTTCTTGGTTCTGATAATATTATTGAATCAAGATGTGTTAAAGTACAAAAAGCTTATCCTGCATATTTTGGTGTATATAAAGATTTTGATAAAGTAAAAAATTATTTAAATACAATAAAGAATTTGTATTGTATTGGTAGAAATGGACAACACAAGTATAATAATATGGATCATTCAATTTTAAGTGGAATGAAAGTTGCTGATGTTATAAAAAATAACTTGCCAATTGATTTGTTATGGAGTGTAAACACAGAGCAAGAGTATCATGAAGCTAAATAGTAAAAAAAATTATTTTTTATAAATTTGGTATATATAATATTTCTTGCCGCGGCGAAGCCCTTTAATAAACAACTGTTTTTTTATTGTTGGAAAAATATCTTTTTTCTCTAAATTATTGTATGTTACAAGTAAGTTTTGTTTTTTAGGGTCAAGATTTGCTATTAAAATTTCTGGTTTGTATTCTTTAGCGTCTTTGTTAAAAATTACTGTTAATCCTTCGTAACTATTCAATTTTCTTCCATGTAAATCGTAGATATAAATTCTGTTTGCGTTTAATTTTGGTAATATTACTGATAGGGTAATTGGTTCAATGTTTGAAAACACTTTTGCATTTTTTAATTCAGAATTTTTCATAAAAGTATCAGATAATACGTCTATTTGGTATGGAGGCTCTATTCTAACTGTTAAAAAGAAGAATAAAAATATGTACATTACTGCAGTAAGGCATTTGTTCCATTTTTCGCTTTTGTTTTCAATTATGAATATCCAACATGCGACAATTAGGTAAATAAAGAAAAATGCAAGGTGCCAATATCTTGGGTAATATACAGTTGCAAAGAAATAAGAACCAATTGTCATAGGGAAAAAGTATGCAAAGAATGCACGAGGTTTTGTTGCCAAAAGCGCAAGAAAGGCAAATGCAAAAACTCTAAGCCCAATAATTTTTATTAAAAATATTTTATCAATACTGAATGGAATTGGTGTTATTCCCCAAAACATCGCAACATAGTTTTGTAATATATTATATTCTTTAACGCTTATTTCATAATCCGGAGTAGCAGCTCCAACAAGTTGAAAATACAACATAATTCCGGTTAAAGCAGTTAAAACAGTAATAATAATTGGAACTTTTAATTTTGTTTTATCTATTTGTACTTCTTTTATTAAATCGTATAAAAAAATTAAGCCAAGTGTTGTAGCCCCGATAAGCCCTTGAGTACTAGTATTTGCAGCAAGCCATAGTATAAGAAAAAATATATATGGATGTTCTAGGCGTTTTTTGTATAATGCACAAGCGCTAAATAAAAAGAAAGCTCCAATACTGTAACATCTTGCATGAATTGAATATAAACCTAAAAATACGGGTGAAAGAACAATCATAGCTTTAATAAGAGGATTGAAATCGGATTTTTTCCACATAATAACTAGTGCGCCAAAGCAAAATAGCCAGTTTAAAATTTGCATTGGATATGGATATGGAAAATTCAGTTTAGCGAAAGGCATAACAAGCAAGTACCATAAAAGCATGTGTCCTTCTACTTTCATTAATCTAAATAGTTCCGGAATAGAAACATTTTGTACGATTGTCCAGAAATGTGCTTCATCTTCCCAACAATATCTTCCAGAAAAGAAAGTAGCTTTAATTGTAATAAAAACAAATATGCAAAATATAATAGTTGTAAAAATGTAGTTCATAGTAATTTCATTGTAACATTAATATTTATTAATGATTATGACTGTGGCTATAATTATTTCGCGCTGGTAGATTGTATTTTATTTCCCAGTTATTTTTCAAGATATAATCAAAACAAGACCAAGCTGCTGCTCCGTGTCCAGTAAGAAGATCTCGTGAACATTCTCTTTGTTCCTTAATAGGTTCAATATTGCAATTGCTGTTTAAAGTAAATGCATATTGGTCTATTCCAATTGTATTAGGAGCTCTATTACTTCCGTTTATGTCAGTAAATACACTTAATTCAGTGGCATCACTGTATTGCCAACTATTTGGATCATCATAATAGCCGTGCCCAGGATAGTTTCCATAACCTATATCTGGAAGATAAGCTGTCGCATTTGTTTTTAAATAAATATTAGAACCATCTGGCATAGTTAATGTTGTAAAATCATTTGTATCTATTGAACTTCCATAACTATTATGGTTATGAGAATTTGAACTAGAAGCTGTGGTTATGTCTATAGCTTTAAAGTATTGTTTGATAATAGTTGGATTAAATGGAGGTACTAATGCTTTAGCCAATGATGTATTTCCAAAATCTGAAACTTCATCATCAGCAAGAGCCATTTTACATGCATTTTGTGTAGTATTAACCACTTTTTTTAGTTGATTAACATAAACTTTCTTTTGGTAATTTGCAATTAGTGTAGGCAGAGTCATGGCAGCAACTATGCCAATAATACCAAGAGTTATCAAAACTTCAGCTAAAGTGAATGCATTCGATTTTTTCATATTTATCCATTTCCAAATAATTTAACACATTTTTTTGTGATGTATTATTTCTTATTATCGCATGTTTCTGTTAATTTTTTCAATATGTACTTGTGTAACATCAATATTTTTGAATGTTTTTATTGTAACACATTAAGAAAGTTAATGCAATACATCAATAATAGCCTATAGCACAGGTTTAATAAAAATGTGAAAATGGAGTTTCATATTTGTATGAAAAAGATGTTTGGGCAAAGATTGAGAGAATTGAGAACTGCGAAAAAGCTTACGCAAGAAACTGTTGCAGAATTAATTGATATTAAACCTGAAAATTATTCACGTATAGAAAATGGTTTATCGTTTCCGAAACCGGAAAATATTGTTAAATTGAGCAAAGTTCTTGGTGTTGAAATTGCGGAAATGTTTCAGTTTTCACACCTTAATGATTATGAAAAAATTTTGAATGCAATTACTGAAAAATTAAAAATAGATAAAGAAGCAACGATTATTAATTACAAATTTTTAAAAAGTTTGGGAAAATTGTAGAATAAAGTAACGTGTTTCAAAATATTAGTTTGTTGTCTATTGGGATTTGTTTTTAATTATTATTATAGCCGTTTGGATGGTTTTTATGCCAATTCCAAGCTGTAGTGATAATTTCTTCCAAATCAGCATGCTCTGGCTTCCAACCTAAAATAGCTTTAGCTTTATTACTGGAAGCTACCAATCTTGCAGGATCGCCAGCTCGTCTTGGGCTAATTTGTGTAGGAATAGAATGACCTGTAACTTTTTTTGCTGTTTCAATAACTTCTTTTACTGTAAAGCCTACACCGTTACCAAGGTTGAAAATATTGCTTTCTCCTCCGTTTCTCAAATAGCTAAGTGCAAGAATATGTGCCTGAGCCAAATCTGTAACGTGAATATAATCTCTTATACAAGTGCCGTCTTTGGTATTATAATCATCTCCGAAGATATAAATGTAGTTTCTTTGATGATTTGGAACTTGTAATATTAGTGGGATAAGGTGAGTTTCCTCTGTGTGCTCTTCTCCAATTTTTCCTGAGATGTGTGCTCCTCCTGCGTTAAAATATCTAAGTGATACAAATTTGATATTGTGGATCCTGCCAACCCATTTGAACATTTTTTCCATAGCTAATTTGGTTTCGCCATAAGGATTTGTAGGCTCAGTCTTATCTGTTTCTACAATCGGCAAGTTGTCAGGTTCTCCGTATGTTGCAGCTGTAGAAGAAAATACAATTTTATCAATTTTATTTTTCACCATTGAGTCTAGTAATATTTTTGTTCCACAAAGATTGTTTTCATAGTATTTTAATGGTTTATGCATACTTTCGCCAACGAGAGCACATGCTGCAAAGTGTATTATAGAATCAATTTTTTCTTTTTCAAAAACATTGTCTAAAAATTCTTTATCTCTAATATCCCCTTGGTAAAATCGTGCTTTGGGATGAATAGCTTCTACATGACCGGTTTGTAGATTATCTATAATTACGACATCTTCGCCATGTTCTATTAATTCATAAACAGTGTGAGAACCGATATAGCCAGCTCCACCTAATACTAAAATAGTCATAATTTTCTCCTTGGCTTAATTATATCGTGAAAAATTTTTTTGCAGAAGTAAAATACATATTAAAATATTATATGCTATTTTATATAATTATGTAATTCGGATTTTTCTTCGAAAGTAACTCGTCCTGGGACGGCTTTTTTACCATTGGCATCTTTTATGTAAACGTAAAAATATCCGAAAGTTCCGTCTTGATTTTTGTTACCTAAAGCGGTTCTTAGATTTTTTATATCGATATACAAAACATTGTTTATGTCGTAATCAGATTTTCGTTCGTTCAATGCAAGTGAGCCGTCTGTATTTAGTTTTACAAAACGAATATTGGTGCTTTGTAATTCTTTAGAGCTTATTTTAGATGTGTTTCCGTCACTTTCAAGTTTTTTTAGTGATGCAAACAAATCCTCTTTGCTGTCGTTATACCCTAAAATATTTTCAATGGACCAATTACCGTTTTTGCTGTCTTTTACTAAAACGTAATCGTTTCCGTCAATTCTGATAATATATGGATCAAGGTAACTTAGGGCAATAAATCTACTGTTCCTCAATGCTGGTGTTGCTGTTGGATTTAATCTGCCTGTATAAAGAGCTGAACCTGCAAGCAATCCTTGCAAGAAAAGCATGTCAGGATTGTTAACATCCACATTTGAAAATCTTCTTGGTGTAAGTGTGTAATGCATAGAAGAATAAGGTGTAATTACTTTATTATTAACTGTTTTGTAATAATAAGTTGTGCAAAATGCAGGCTGTACAAGTAATCCTAAAGCTAAAATTAAACATATTTTTTTCATAAGAAATACCTCATTTTCTTCTACTCAATAATAATAACGAATAAAAAACGAAAAAGTTCAAAAAAAATAGTTGACAATAAAATTTGTTTAGGTTAATATAAATCTTGTCGAGACTGACAGAAGGGCGTTTAGCTCAGTTGGTAGAGCGCCTCCCTTACAAGGAGGATGTCAGAAGTTCGAGTCTTCTAACGCCCACCATAAAGAGGATAGTAATTTTACTGTCCTCTTTATTTGTTATAGGGAGTATTTATGAAAATTGTTAAAATGGTTGGAAATTTAGGAAACCAAATGTTTATTTATGCTTTTGCAAAAGCTCTGGAACATTATTCTGGAGATAAAGTTTATTTTGATGTTTCTTTATATAATGGGAAAACGCTTGATATTGAAAAGATGTTTAATGTTAATATTGAAAAAATGCCAAAGTTTTTGAATTTTTGGAGTTTTATTTTTAATCATAAGACAATATTTCGTTTTTTAGTAAAATATTATTATAGATATGAATTTAACGAAAATAATTATTATCCTGAATTGCTGGAGCAAAAAGGTTTTAAGTATTATAAAAGCTATTTTCAATGTGAAAAATATTTCAAAGATGTAGAAAATGTTATAAGGCATGATTTTTCTTTTAAGGATTTTGATTGTCCGAAATTAGAAAAACTTAAAAATGAAATAGAAAATTATGAGTGTCCTATTTTTATAAATGTTCGTAGAGGTGATTATGTAACTCTTGATAAACAGGGAATTAGGCATTGGCTTTGTGATATGTCTTATTACCAAAAAGCTGCAAAAATGATGCATGATAAATTCCCAAATTGTACATTTATTGCAGTGTCTGATGAACCGGAATGGTTAAAAGAAAATTTAGATATAGGTTATCCGTTTAAAATATATTCAAGTCCTTTACGCTTATATGATATTTATCTTTTAAAAGCTTGTAAGCATGCAATTTGTGCAAATTCAAGTTATTCTTGGTGGGCAGCATGGTTAATAGACAATGTTGATAAAGTCGTTATAGCTCCGGAGCCTTGGTTGGAGCCAACTCAACCTGTAGATACTATTCCTGATAATTGGATAAAAGTTCCAAGGTATTAGACATTGTTGATTACACTTTTTCTTAAAGGCATGTCTTTTTGTAATAATGGAGCTATTGGTGCGGTAGATTTATTTTTGTTTTCAAAATTTAATTTGATTTCTGTTGGAAATGTTATTTGATAAGTTGTTAGGTAATAATCTCCATTTGCATCGATAACACCATAAAAATGTCTATTCATGTCCTTGTTGATTTTTCTAAAATCTCTTATTCTGTTCATAGACAGAATATCATTTATGCTTTGTTCTTG
>CAKUQA010000007.1 GCA_934675225.1 uncultured Candidatus Melainabacteria bacterium
AGATCCGCATACACAAATGCCTTATTTATTTGATAAAATTCCTGTAGCAATAAACGTTCCTGCTATGGTAATTGTATTACTATTAACAGTTCTTCTTATAAAAGGTGTTAAAGAATCCACAAGATTTGCAAGTATCATGGTTGGCGTAAATATGTTCATGATTATATCATTCATTGTAGTCGGAGCATTTTATGTAAAACCTGAAAACTGGGTTCCATTTGCGCCAAACGGTTTTGAAGGCGTATTTATGGGAGCATTTTTAATCTTTTTTGCATATATCGGATTTGATGCAATTTCAACAACTGCAGAAGAAACAGAAAATCCACAAAGAGATTTGCCTATAGCAATTTTAGGTACACTAATTATTTGTACAATATTATATGTATGTGTTGCTTTAGTTTTAACAGGAAATGTACCTCTTGGACATATTGATATTCAAGCTCCAATTGCACATGCTATGCGTGCAATCGGAATGGATTGGTTTGCAGGATTAATTTCTATAGGAGCTCTTTGCGCACTAACATCTGTTCTGTTGATTTATCAATTAGGAACAACAAGAATTTTGTACGCTATGAGCAGAGATAGATTTTTACCAAAATCTTTAAGATTAATCCACAAAAAATATAGAACTCCGCATGTCCTAACGTGGATTTCCGGTATTGTAGTAGTTGTTTGTGCATTATTTATGGATTTGAATATTTCAGCAGAACTTTGTAATTTCGGAACATTTACATCATTTATTATAATTTGTATAGCTGTTTTGATTTTAAGAAAAACTGACCCTGATAGACATAGACCTTTTAAAGTTCCATTTTCTCCAGTATTCCCGATTTTAGGAATAATTACATGTGGGGGATTAATGGTATTTTCTATGAAGTTTTTAACAACATCTTCATTATATTTTCCACTATGGTTGTTAATTGGTGTTGCAATTTATGCAACTTACGGATATGGTCAAAAACGTCTTGAAGAAAAACAAAAAAATAAAAGACTACCAAAAACAAAAGTTGGTGTATAAGCTGTCTTAAGTGCTTTAAAGCTATAAAGTATTACTTCTCTATAATAAAAAAATCTTTGCCTAATTTTTGTTCTAACTTGCTTATTAAAGTTGATAATGGAATTTCTAAAGCTTCAGCAATTCTCCATAACATGGAAATTTTGGCTTCTATTTTACCATTTTCTATTCTGCACAAATTACCGGAATCAAGTTCATACTCATAAGCGAGCATTGTCTGTGATTTTCCTTTTGCTTGTCGTACTTCTTTTATAACATTACCTAGTTCTTGAACTAATTGTAACGTTTTTTCATTCTTATATTGCATATATACAGTATAAGAATTATACTGATATTATAGTCCTGTATACATACAGCAAGGAGAATCTATGAGAGCTAAAGCGTTTACATTGGCAGAAGTATTGGTAACACTTGGTATTATAGGAATAGTAGCCGCTATGACTTTACCGACACTAATTACAAATTATCAAAAAAAAGTCACTGTTGAAAAACTCAAAAAAGCCTACACAACTTTTTCACAGGTAATGGTTCAATCACAGGCTGAAAATGGTAATCCATCAGAATGGAAAGTTCCGACAAAGGATAGTTCTTACGAAGAAAATTTAAAATATTTTGAAGATTATTGGAAGCCGTATCTGAAAGTAATAAAAGTGTGTAAAACAATGAGCGAATGCGGCTATAATCAGAATTATTTTTTAAGCCTAAAAAATACACATATTGCCTATATTCAATATAATAATGTCCCAGGATTTATTTATGGAGATGGAACTTATGCATATATACGCCCATATTCCATGGCTACAGACTTATTACCAGAATTACAAATGCTTTGTATTGATTTAAACGGAGCCAAAGGCCCAAATGTTGTAGGGAAAGATATTTTCTATTTTAGAGTTAATATATCAAAAGGAACTCTTGGAAACATGGATGATATTTCCTCTTGTACCAAAGCTCATTTTAGTGAAGGTCGTTCATGTGCCGGAAAAATAATGCAAGACGGATGGACAATTAAATCAGATTATCCTTGGTAAATAATTATTAAAAAGACTCTAAGTGCCTTGTATTCAAATCTTTACGAGATATAATAAGTGTATAAAGTGTAATTATTATAAAGAGAGAGATAGGGTATTTTTTAAGGAGTAAAAATGATAAGATTAGACTACCGTAACACTGATGAGAGAATAATTGGTAGCGAAAACGGTTTGAATATTCAAGAAGAATTTGCAAAATATAAAGATACTGTTACACGCATAATTGCAGATTTGAACAAAAGAAAAGACAAACCCGGTCAGTGGTTACAGTGGATGAACCTTGGGTATAATGAAGAAACCCTATGGTACGTAAAAGAATACGCATCAATGGTTCAAGGTCGTTTTGACAACATTCTTGTTTTAGGAATTGGAGGTTCTGCATTAGGTGGTATGGCTATGAGTGAAGCACTTTTAAAACCTTATTGGAATTTACTTACTCCTGAACAAAGGAATGGACTTCCAAGAATATTCTTTCTTGACAATATTGATCCTGACACTATTACAGGATTGTTTGAAATTTTAGATTTAAAAAAAACTCTTGTTAATGTTATTACAAAATCCGGCTCTACAGCGGAAACAATGTCTCAATTTATGATTGTGAAAAATATACTTGAACAAGAGTTAGGTTCAAATTACAGGTATAATCTTGTTGCGACAACAGACAAAAAAACAGGAATTTTAAGACAAATTGCAGAACAAGAAGGATATAAAACTTTTGTTGTCCCTGATGATGTTGGCGGAAGATTTTCCGTATTTTCAGCTGTTGGGCTTGTCCCTCTTGCATTAGTCGGAATTGATATTGATGAAATCATGAATGGTATCAAAGATATGGATTTGGCTTTAAAAAATACGGATATTAATGAAAATATAGCTGCACAAAATGCTTTAATTCATTATCTTATGGACACCCAAAAAGGTAAAAATTTATCTGTAATGATGCCTTATTCAAGTCGTTTAAAATATGTTTCCGATTGGTATGTTCAATTGTGGGCAGAATCATTAGGCAAAAACAAAGATAAAGATGGAAATGATGTACATATAGGCCCAACACCGATTAAGGCACTTGGTGCTACAGACCAACATTCTCAAATTCAACTTTATAATGAAGGTCCAAATGATAAAGTTATTAATTTTATCAGAGTAACTGAATTTGATAATAATTTAGAAATACCAAATATCTTTGAATACACAGGTATTGGCTATCTTGGCGGAAAAACCATCAACCAGCTTATTAACGCAGAAGCTGATTCTACTAAAGTTGCGCTAACAGATTACAACAGACCAAATGTAACCATTACATTAGACAAAGTGGATGGATACAATTTAGCACAGCTTTTATATATGTTGGAAGTTCAGACCGCAATTGCAGGAGAATTGTACAATATCAACACTTTTAATCAACCGGGGGTTGAGCAAGCTAAAAATTATACTTATGCATTGATGGGCAGAGCCGGCTATGAAGAATCCGCTCAAACTCTACAGGCTAAAATGGCTTTGGTGTAATTTAAATTTTACATAATGTTGAAACTTGTTGTAAAATAATTAAATGATGAATATGTTAAAAAAAATATTTATTATATTGATTTTACTTATCGGAATGCCCGTAATGGCTAATGTTTTAAAAGCCGGTGTATCTAAAATTGAAAGTATTCCGAACTCCTTCTATGGAAGTTGGCGAGTTGTAGCCAAAATTGACAAACAATCAGGTTCCGCGTATTTTAAACCACAATCAGTAGATTTTTGGAACTTATCTCGTAACGGTGACGTCATTAATCTTAATAATCCTTTTACCGGTGCAAGTGCTAGCGTAAAATTAGATTATGTAGACGGCAATCTGATAAGGTTTACTAAATCAGGAGAATATGATGGCAACAAAAAATTAACTGATACAGTGGATTTAAAACTTACCGGAAATACGTTTACCGGAGTTAACTATATTACTCTTGAAACTTTTTCTATAAGAGATAATTCTTTAATTCAAAAAGACACTGCGATTTATCTTCTTGCCGGAGAAAAGATTTCAGGTACAAGTATTACAGGAAAATAAATTTATGGAGCAATTAAATTTTGACACAATTATTTTAGGAGGAGGGCCTGCGGGACTTGCTGCTGCTATTTATGCCGCAAGAGGAGCTACATCTACTGCTGTTATTGATAAAACAATGTTTGGAGGGCAACCCTCAAATTATCTCGAATTGGAAAACTATCCTGGATTTCAAATTGTTGGTGGATATGATTTAATGGAAAAATTTGAAGAACATGCCGATAAATTCGGGGTTAAAAAGTTCCCAATGCAAGAAATTGAAAAAATTGACCTAAATACCAAAACAATTTACACAAAAGAATTTACATTCTATGCTAAAACTATAATTATTGCAACAGGAGCCCAACCAATGAAACTTGGGGTAAAAGGAGAAAAAGAATTTACAGGAAAAGGAGTTAGCTATTGTGCTGTTTGCGATGGAGCTTTCTTTAAAGATAAAATAGTCTCCGTCATTGGAGGAGGAAATTCCGCAATTGAAGAAGCAATATACTTAACTAAATTTGCCTCAAAAGTATATATAGTCCACAGACGAGAAGAATTAAGAGCTGACAAAATTATTCAAGAAAAAGCTTTTAAAAACCCAAAAATAGAATTTTTATGGAATAGTATTGTAAAAGAAATTAATGGAAATAACGTTGTAAATTCAATTACAATAGAAGATGTTAAAAACGGAGATACAAATATAATTAATACAGATGGAGTTTTCCCTTATATCGGAATTATTCCAAACATTGACAATTTTAACGGTCAACTTGAACAAGATAAAAACGGTTTTATTATCACAGATACAACAATGGCAACATCTGTTAATGGTGTTTTTGCAGTTGGAGATGTCCGAAACACGCCATTAAGACAAGTAATTACCGCTGCATCTGATGGAGCTATTGGGGCTTGTTATGCTGTTAAATATATTGAGAATTTAGAACAAATACAAACAATATAAATTTTTGTAAAAACCTTTTTTTAACTAACAAAAAAAAATATTTAGGCTTTTTATAATAGATTATAAAAAGGAGAATACTATGCAAATTAATTCAATCAACAGCTCAATAGGGCAAACAAGAAACCAAAACACATCTTTCGGACAAAAATACCCTTTTAGAGATGTTATGTCTATTATGTCAGCATGTTATGCACATAATACAGAATCAGTAAATAAAACCTGTGCATCAATTGTAAAAAAAGATGTTGGTGTAGATGTTGCCAGTCAAAGAGCAAACTTTAATAACGCAAGAAACTTTTTAATGAATAAATACTCCAACTTAATGAAAACAGCAGCAGAATTTGCTCAGGCTATTGATAAAGAAAACTCTCAACACTTTAAAATTCCAAAAAATCGAATGGATGAAATAGTCAGCGCTCAAGAAAAAAAATTTGGAAGCCACACAATTGACATTGAAGTAGAATAAATAAATTTTTAATACAAAAAAAGGGAACAAATAATTTGTTCCCTTTTTTATTTTTTATTTTTTAAATACAATTTCGTCATTATCAACATCAATTATGACTTTATCTCCACGCAAGAATTTTTGAGCCAATATTTGTTTTGATAACGGATTTTCTATCAATTGACGAATTACTCGTTTTAATGGTCTTGCACCATATACAGGGTTAAAACCACGTGTTGCTAAGAATTCTTTGGCATCAGGAGTAATTTCAAAATCAATTTCTTGGTCTTTTAACAACTTTCTCAAATAATCCATTTGAATATCAACTATTTTAATCAAATCTTGCATATTCAAAGCTTTGAAGAATATTGTTTCATCAATTCTGTTTAAGAATTCAGGTTTAAATCTGCTTCTTAAAACCTCCATAACTTTTTCTTTAGTATCTTCAAAAGATTGCGGATTACCCATTGAATTCAAAGTATTTTCAAGAATAATATCACTTCCGATATTTGAAGTCATTATGATAAGTGTATTTTTGAAATCAACAGTTCTTCCCTTGCTATCAGTTAAACGGCCATCATCAAATATTTGCAACATTATATTGAAAACATCAGGGTGAGCCTTTTCGATTTCATCAAAAAGAACAACAGAATATGGTTTACGCCGAACAGCTTCCGTAAGTTGTCCTCCTTCGTCATAACCTACATATCCCGGAGGAGCTCCAACTAATCTTGATACGTTATGTTTTTCCATGTATTCTGACATATCAATACGAATTAATGCATCTTCATCATTAAACATAAATTCCGCTAATGATTTTGCAAGCTCAGTTTTACCAACACCTGTCGGTCCTAAAAACAAAAACGTACCAATAGGGCGTTTTGGATCTTTCAACCCTGAACGTGCACGGCGAATAGCATCTGCGACAGTATCCACCGCTTCTTCTTGTCCAACTAAACGCTTATGCAAAATATCTTCCATATTTAATAACTTTTGTTTTTCACTCTCAACAAGTTTTGTAACAGGAATGCCTGTCCATTTACTAACGACATTTGCAATATCATCATCAGTAATTTCTTCTTTCAAAAGCTTATTATCTGTCTTTTCTTTGTTTTGAACAGCTTTTAACTGTTTTTCCAATTCAAGAAGTTTTCCGTATTTTAATTCTGCAGCAGTCTGCAAATCAGTATTACGTTCTGCTTCATCAATTTTAGTCTTTACTTGTTCAATTTCTTCTTTTATTCCGGCTTCTCCGGTAATAGAAGCTTTTTCTTGCTCCCATTGAGCTTTTAATTTATTAATTTTGCCTTCAAGCTCATTGATTTGTTTTGTCAAATCTTCAACTTTTGCTCTCGCATCATCGTCATCCTCTTTTTTCAAGGCTTCTCGTTCAATTTCAAATTGAATTTTTTGACGCATCATTTTATCAATTTCTTCCGGCATAGAATCAATCTCAATTCTTAGAGAAGAAGCTGCCTCATCAATCAAATCAATTGCTTTATCCGGCAAAAACCTATCCGTAATATACCTGTCAGAAAGTTTTGCAGCTGCAATTAAAGCACTATCCAATATTCTTATTCCATGGTGAACTTCATATTTTTCTTTTAAACCTCTTAGAATAGAAATTGTATCTTCAACTGAAGGTTCTCCAACCAATACAGGTTGAAAACGTCTTTCTAATGCAGGATCTTTTTCAATATATTTACGATATTCATTTACAGTTGTCGCACCAATTGTTCTCAAAACACCTCTGGCAAGCATTGGTTTTAACAAGTTACCAGCATCCATTGAACCCTCTGTTGCACCAGCACCAACAACGGTATGTAATTCATCGATAAACATTACAATTTCGCCGTTTGAAGCTTCAACTTCTTTTAAAACAGCTTTCAAACGTTCTTCAAATTCACCTCTAAATTTTGCACCTGCAACCAAAGCTCCCATATCCAAAGAAACAAGTTTTACGTCTTTCAAGCTTTCTGGAACATCACCTCTAACTATACGTTGAGCCAAACCTTCAACTATAGCAGTTTTACCAACTCCGGGTTCACCAATTAGAACCGGATTGTTTTTTGTTCTTCTGTTTAATACTTGAATAATTCTTCTAACTTCTTCATCACGACCTATTACAGGATCTAATTTTCCTTTTCTTGCAAGCGCTGTTAAATCAGTAGAAAATTTTTCCAACGCTTTCATATTTTCTTCTGCATTTTTATTATCCACTTTTTTATTACCTCTAATTTTCTTCATTACATTCAAAACTTTACTTGCATCAGTACCATAAGTTTTTAAAACCGATTGAATTTCACTTCCATCAAGTTTAGTCATAGCAAGTAAAATATCTTCAACACTTACAAACTCGTCTTTTAATTCTTCAGCTTGTTGTGTTGCTAAGTCTAACAAACGATAAGATTCATTAGACAAATACACTTGACCGCAAGGCGGTCCCGAAATTGTCGGATAAGAATTCACCATCTGAGAAATCTTATTAATAAAATTTTGATTTAATAATTTTAATTCTGTTAAGTAATCTCGAACTATCCCATCGGCTTTAATCATCGCCAACATAATATGAGCAGGTTGTAACTCGGTGTTTTTATGAGATTGCATAACTGCTCCGGCAGAATTTAATATCTCCTGTGAGTAGTTCGTAAATTTTTCAAAATCTGGCATAAACCTCAACTCCTTTTTCAAAATATTCTATAATTATATTTTAACGTGATTTTCAAAAAAGTCAGTGAAATTAATTATTAATTAATTTTTTTCAAGGGTTGTCAAAAAAGATACAGGAATTAACCCCAAAGAAAGACCGAAGAAAAACAACAAAGGCACTGATATTATCATTAACAAAACTGCCTTAAAAGAATTAAACATATTTTTTGCCTGAATAATTGCAAAAGCTAATATCAAACCGTAAAATATTGCTAAAATCGGAGCATATTTAACTGCTAAAAGAGTTGCTTCTTGAACAGATTTAATTTCTGGATGTCCAAGTGATATAAGCAAACCGCAAAGCAATCCTGCAAATATTGCTCCTAAAATAGAATACACTATATAAAAACCAAATACTTCGAAACCTGAACGCTTTACAGTCAAATCAAATAAATTTTTGAACATATCTAATCTCCTCTACTTAATTTCCTGTAAAATATCCGTCGAATTGAATTTTTTAGACGAATGAACATTTATATATTCTTTTAAAAGTTCAAAACATACACTGCACACCTTGTCATTAGCTTTTTTATCATATTCTGAAACAAAATCAAAATCATTCAGCAAACAAGAATTCAAAAAATCTCTTAATTTGTAATGCATTACAGAATGTAAATGATATTTTTCATTACACTCCGGACATAAAATACCACCTAACTGCGAAGAAAAATACATATTTTGGTCTTTTATCGGCTCTCCACAACACAAACAATTATCAAGCTCAACACCCAAACCAGATATCTGCATCATTTTTAACTGGAATTTTATAACCGCAATAACAATCTCAGTAGAAGTTTCTGCATTAGATATTTTATCTAACGCTTTATACAACAATTCATAAATTTCTTTAGAACAAGGATCATCCTCTACTCCAAAGTTATTAACAACTTCTGTTACATACATAGAATAAAAAATTTTATCCATATTTTGACGAGTTTTATGAAAAGTGTTTAAAGCTTCGGCTTGACAAATTCTATCAAGATTTTTTCCTTTATAAAGCATCAACTTATTGGCAACAAGCAAATCCATCCTTGCACCAAGTTTACTCTTAGGCTTTTTTACTCCCTTTGCAACTCCTCTGATAAGTCCCTTATCCTTTGAATACATGACAATAATTTTATCAGCTTCACTCAAATTATATGACTTCAGATTAATTGCATCCGTCACAAAATTGTTCATACAACTATCTCTATTTTAGCACAACTACATGCCGGTTCCGTGATATACACCTCTAAACATCTGTTGCAATTCATTCTTATTATCAGAATAAGACATTGCAACTTCTTCTGAAATCAAGTCTTGTTCATACAATCTGTACAATGAAGTATTCATTGTAATCATGTTATTGAAAGAACCTTTCTTAACCAGTTCATAAATTTCTTCCAATTTTTCTTTTTCAATAAAATCCTTAACAGTAGGAGTTACAACCAAAACCTCACATGCCGGACGACGACCGGAACCGTTAGAAACAGGAATAAGTTTTTGAGAAACTGTACCTCTCAAAATAGAAGCTAACTGTCCTCTTACAAACTCTCTGTCAGATGGCTCATACATGTTAACAATTCTGTTAACCGTTTGAATTGCATCATTTGTGTGAATTGTTGCAAATACCAAGTGACCTGTTTCTGCAGCTTTTAACGCTGCCGTAACAGTCTCTTTATCCCTAATTTCACCAATAAATATAACATCCGGATCCTGTCTCAATGCATATTTAATACCATCGGGAAATGTTGGCGTATCAATCAAAACCTGTCTTTGAGAAACCAAACATTTTTTATTTGTAAAAATAAATTCAACCGGATCTTCAATTGTAATAATATGCTTAGGATAATTAATATTTATATAATCAATCAAAGAAGCAATTGTGGTAGATTTTCCTGAACCTGTAGGACCTGTAATCAATACCAAACCATTATTTAGTGTTGCAAATTGTTCAATAGATTCCGGCAAATTCAACTCAGCAACTCTTTTAATATTATAAGGAATTGTTCTGATAACAAGAGCGCTTTTACCTAATTGACGACTTAAGTTTACCCTGAAACGAGAAACTCCATGAATTTCATACGCAAAATCAAGGTCAAATACAGAGTTAACCTTACCTTTAAAGTGTATAGGCAACAAAATATCATACGCTAAAGAAATATCATCCTCTGTCAATACAGGCATGTCGACTTTAGTGATTTTTCCGTCAATTCTTATTGCTGGATGTTCATCAACCTGCAAATGTACATCAGAAGCGCCGACTGCAACTGCTTTTTTAAGGAAAGATATAATATTGAACTTTGAATTCGTATAATTTTCTGCCATAGTAACCCTCTCTTGCTATTGTTAGATTGTATCATGTTTTTTTATGTATGACAATAACTTTTTTAATGTAACAAAAACTTAACAAATGAAATAAAAAAGTCAATTCTTTAAAAACAAAATACTTTATATAAGAGTAAGGGAAATCAAAAGTTACAAATTGGAAAAACAAATTATCGGATATTAAAAATAATCAAGTTCTTCAAATGGTTTGAACAAGATTAAAAGAAAAAGTTTATTTTATACTCTCTCTCTTAATATCCTCGTGTTTATTTAATGTTGCCTCTCTAAGGCAACTTTTTTTTTGCAATTTTTCTATTTACAAAAATTCTTTTACATTTGTAATAATTTTTATTTTAACCAAATATTAAACTCTATTGATTCTTTTTTAGGGTTAATATCAACTTCTTTTCCTCTAAAAGCTCCTCCACAGTAATTAAAAAATTGAGCAACACGATTACTTTTATATTTCAAAATTTCAAAACCGTTTATCGATAAAGGAGAATTTATAACAACATCATTTCTACTTACAGATTTTGTTTTAAATTGTTTGAAATCAATTTGCGCATTATCATAATTCCAACCGTTATCGCTCACAAAATCAACTATGCCATAAACAGGAGTTCCTTTTTTAATATATAATTTGCCATTTTTATTAACATCTTTAGACACTACAAATTTTAAATTATCTCCAACCTCTATTTCATCATAGCAAGTCGAAATTTTTTGAGCAGCACGTATTTTTATAGGCGTATCTTCTGAATTTATGTAATCATTTAAGAAAATAGTTAATCTTGTTTTTTCCGGCTTAAGAATAACTTCACCTCCACGAATTATCGCATTCACAGGTGCAAAACCTGCATTTGCCATGTCTTGATATTTTTTATGTTCGCCGCCTTTCAAATATATTTGCCCATCAAGAACTTTATCCGAATTTTTATATTTAAAATTAGAAATCAGCATAGAAGCTTGTTCTCCGGCAAAACCATTAGGAGTCAATTCTCGTATCAAACCTGAAATTTCTTCTCCGGTTTTTACATCTTTAAAATATACAGTATCGCCTTCTTTTAATTTTTTGTCATTTGTAGCTATTTTGGTTAAAGGTGTAATTGTAATATGAATTTCTTCTGAAAATACAGGTAAACTACAAAATACTAAACATAAAACTAGTAAGAAATTTTTAAACATTACAAACTACCTTCCTGCTTCAAATGACGTCTTTTTTGTTTTTGTTGAAATTCTTTTATTTCATTTCCCATAGAATACTCAAAATTTTTATAAGAAGAAGTTTGAGTAAGAGAAGAATTCAAATACTGCGGATATTTTACATATATATATTTATACATAGCAAGTAATCTTTTTGAGCCTTTTGGATGAGTATACGTAAATCCCCAATCCCAAACAGGTTCTCCTTCTATTTTATTCATAATTGTAATTGCAGCAATCGGGTCATAACCTGCCTTTACCATATAATCAATACCATTCAAATCAGCCTTCATTTCATATTTTTTGGAATTTGACTGCATCGCAATATACTTTATCATTCCGCCATAAGCTTCTACAGAATGAGCAATTTCATGCGACAAAACAAACGCTAACTCGGAATCATTATCTATATACAAAAACATTGGTGTATAAATTCTAACAGTTTTATCATAAATATTTGAAGTAGCGTTTAAAACTTTTTTATCATTAATTACAAAAATAGGAACTCGTCTTGGGATTTTATTATCAATAAGAATTTTATTCCCGACATTCAAAACTTTTTCTTCATCAATTCCTTTTTTCTTCCAAAAATTATTAAGATTGACATCTCTTACCAGATAAACATCTTCCGCAAAAGCGCATGTACCAATTAAAAGTAAACTCAACACTACTAAAAACTTTTTCATAATATTTCCCCATTTATTTTACGGAAATAATTTTACTATATTTTTTTAAGATTTGCAATACAGATGTAAAACTTTTATAAGGATATTTTATTTTAGGTTTTTCAATGATATAATGTGGAACAGTTACAGATTATTGGAGAGCAAAATTATGTGCGGAATAGTTGGATATGTAGGAAATAAACCTGTTGTAGATATATTAGTAGACGGACTTGAACAACTTGAATACAGAGGATACGATTCATCCGGAATAGCAGTTATGTGTCCTGAAGATATTAAAGTTTACAAAGCAATAGGCAAATTACACAATTTAAGAGAAAAATTAAGAGGTCACGAAAAAGAATTTAACGCTTCTACTATGGGAATAGGTCACATTAGATGGGCAACCCACGGTGCACCAACTTTATTAAACGCTCACCCACATACTTGTAATTGTGGACATTTAGTTGTTGTTCATAACGGGATTATTGAAAACTATAAAGAATTAAGACAAAAATTAGAAGCAGAAGGATGTGTATTCAAATCTCAAACAGATACAGAAACAGTTGCACACCTTGTAGCTAGAAAATATGCACAATGTAAAGACTTAACAGAAGCTGTAAGACTTGCATCAAAAGAAATTGAAGGAGCTTATGCGCTTTGTGTAATGCATTTTGACTGTAAAGACAAACTTGTTATTACAAAAAGAAATGCTCCATTACTAATCGGGGTTGGACAAAATGAATACTTTGCGGCATCAGATGTTCCTGCAATCATTAAACATACAAATAAAGCTGTTTACTTGGAGGACAATCAAATTGCAACATTAACACCTGAAAGTATGGATATAATTAACTTAGACGGCGATAAAGTCAATGCAAAAATAGAAGTTTTGCCTTGGGAACCTGTTGCTTTAAGTAAAATGGGCTACAAACACTTTATGCTTAAAGAAATACATGAACAACCTGACGTAATTAGAAATATACTTGTTGGCAGACTTCATGCTCCTGATGAAAATATTGTTTTAAATGAAGTTAAATTAAACAAAGATACACTAAAAAATCTTAACAGAATTCAAATTATTGCATGTGGAACATCTCTACATGCTGCTATGATTGGAAAATACTTAATTGAAAACTTCTGTGGAATTGCCGTTGATGTAGAAGCTTCCAGTGAATATATTTACAGAAAAACAGTCACCGATGAGCACACTTTAGTTATCGGCGTTTCCCAATCAGGTGAAACTGCTGATACTTTAACTGCTATAAAACAGGCAAAAGCAAAAGGGTCTCATATTTTAATAATTACAAACAGACCTGACAGTGCCATGGCTAGAGAAGCTGACAGTTTAATACCTGTAAATGCAGGGATTGAAGTATCTGTTGCTGCAACAAAATCATATATCGCTCAATTGATGGCCTTCTACTTGTTATCATTATATATGGCAGAAATCAAGGGTAGTGTTGATACTGCAACATTAACTTCTTTAAAAGCGGAATTAATGGTATTACCTCAAAAAATTGAACAAATTCTTGCTCATAAAGAAGATATTCAAAAAGTTGCAAAAGTTTATGCAAACACAAAAGATTTTATTTATATTGCCAGAGGAATAAACTACCCAACAGCATTAGAAGG
>CAKUQA010000008.1 GCA_934675225.1 uncultured Candidatus Melainabacteria bacterium
GAATGGGTGGCTCTAAATCTTTAGAAGTATATCCACCTACGGAAGAAAGTCTTGCAATTAATAAGCTTATTGTTGTAGAAAATCCTAAAAGACTAAATGATGCTCTAGGGTTGTTAAGTCAAATGTTTGATAAAATTGGTTCTATAACAACAAGAATGTCTTTCTTTGCAGAAGAAACAGGTATTGAAAATATGAATGACAGCATAAATCTTGATGAAATTCAATCTAATATGAATATTTTTGATAAAATAATGAAAGAAATTTCGGAAATTAAGAAAAAAGGAGTTAGTGAAAATGAACAAAGCAAAAGTCAGAATAATAAATAATCCTGTTGTGCTTTTAAACTTATGTACAATGCGAGATAAGAATACTGATAGTCAAGGTGTTCGAATTGCAACAAGAAAAATTACAAGATGTCTTTTGTACGAAGCTGCAAAAAATCTTCCTCTTGTAGATACAGAAGTAACCACTCCTCTAACAACTTTTACGGCAAAAACAGTTGATCCGAATATTAACTTAATTATTTCTCCGATATTGCGTGCCGGATTGATTTTTACTGATGAAGCAATTGATATTTTGCCACAAGCTTGTATTCGACATATAGGTATGTATAGGGATGAAAAAACACTTAAACCTGTTTGGTATTATAATAAAGTACCTATGGATGCGCCAAATCCGGAAAATTTCTATATTTATATTACTGATCCAATGCTTGCAACAGGAAATTCGTTGATAGAAGCAATAAAGTTGTACGCTGATAAAGGTATTCCAATTGATAATATCAAAGTTATTTGTATAATAGCTGCACCTCAAGGGATTGAAAATATCCAGAACCATTATCCTGATATTGAAATTATTACGGCTGCAGTTGATGACCATTTGAATGAAAAAGGGTACATTGTTCCCGGGATGGGTGATGCCGGCGATAGAATATTTAATACATAGAAAAAGTTTATACTGATTGTAGAATTACTTGTGATTAAAAATTAAACCAATATTTTTATTTCACCGACTTTTTGTCCATGCAAAGTTTTTATATCTAAGTCCATAGGAATTTCTGCCCAATGAAGGTTTTTTAAAATCTGACAAACAACAAGTTCGCGAGCCTTCATATCACAATCAGCAATTTTTACAACAAATGCTTCTTCTGTTTGCGTATTAACAACAATACACAATCCTCCTGCGCCAACTTTAGCAACAATGTTTTTAGAATTTGTAATAATTTTAGTATCAGTTCTGTCCTCTCCGCCAATAATGTAAGGGTGATTTAAGAAGGCATTTTTAATTTTTTCATATTTAGGATTGCAAAACAGGTTTAGATAGCCGTGTAACATGTTGGTTAAAGGCATTGACATAATTGGCACTCCACAACCGTCAGTTGTTAGTGGGTATGCTTTTGTTACTTTGCATAATTCATATATTTTTTTTCTAATAGCGATTTGTAGTGGATGATCGGGATGGTCATAAGTTTCTAAATCCCAATCTTTCATTTTACATAAGCCAAGCATCATAACATGTTTCCCGGAACAATTATTCTGTAATGGATGTTCTGAACTCCCGTTAAGTATCATTTTAGTTTGTTCTGTTTTAGATAAAGGCTTATGCAAACCGCATTTTAAGTAACTTTCGTCAAGACCGATTTTTTTAAGAAGATTTCCTGCTGTTTGCACATGGATTTCTTCACCGGCATGAGATGCACAACAGATTGCAATTTCTTCTTCTGTCATGTCATAAAATTTATCCATTTCATAGTCTATTAACAGACTTGCTTGGAGTGGTTTAGCACAAGAACGAAGATAAAACGGATAATTTTTGGCATCTCCGGTAAAATCAAATGCTTTATTTTTATTAGCAAGTACAATAAATCCGTAATGTTCTTGATCTACAAGCCCATCTCGGTTATATTCAAGCAGTAATTCCGGTTCTGTGTTATTGTTGACCATTTCTTTTTACCAATTCTAATAATTGCAACATTTTGCGTTTAAGTTTTAAATTTTCGTCTTTTAGTTTCGCAATTTCTTCTTCAAATTTTTGATTTTCGTTTGTAAATGTTGTTTCCGGTTTTGGGACAGTAGTGTAATCTAAAATAAATCTTTTCTTAGCTTCTTCTTTAAGTTGAAGTAATGCTTTTAAATCAGCCTCTGTAACATAACCTAAATCAATTAGTATTTGTCCAAATTGTTTAGGAGTGTCGCTTTCTTGAGCATCTCTAAACGCTAGAATTGCTTTTTGCAATTCATCAACCGATAATGCTCCTTTTTGTTTGAAGTATTCTCCAACTCTAAATTTGCCGGCAATATAACCAGCCATAGCGTGAATTTCTTTTGAGTCAGGAACTTTGATAAAGTTTTGTTCCAAACATAATTCATAGTATTTTGCAACTTCTTCCATTGACAAGAATGTATTTACGGAAATTTCAATCATACTATATTCATTCGCGCAACCTTGTAGAAAGTTGTATATATTATTATCGAGACCGCATTTATGCTCCATAAGTTCTGTTTTGCCTTTAAAAGTAAGGGTCGGAACAAATGTTGAGAATATGTCTCCTTTATGTTCTCTTAAAAATTCTTCACAGCCATAGTTCTGCATTTCTTCAGAAAGTTTAAGGTAAATAACTTGTTTAATCCAAAATGGAACGCCAAAAATTTTGTCTAAAAATAATTCAAAAATATTCTTTCTCAAATCAACCTCTCAAATAAAAATACTATATGTTGGTAATTATAACATATTTTAAATTTTTATTCAAGTTTTCAATAAAGTAAAAAATTAGACGAAAAGGGGAGTAAAAAACTTCTGCTTTGTGCTATTGATTTATACTTTTAAAAATAGTATTATAAAGAAAACATAGGAGAACTTTATATATGGAAAAAGAAATGAAAAAGAAGATTACGATTGCATCTATTGCAATTGTAGGTATAATTACGACTATAAAACTTGCTATAATATATTATAATGCTAACTTCAATCCTTATGCGCTTTCAAGTTTTTGTTCCGTAAATGAATTTATTGATTGTGATGGAATTGCAAAAACTACAGAATCTCAATTTTTAGGAATTCCTTTAGCTTATTGGGGAATGTTTTTCTATGCATTTGTATTTGTAATGTTATTTGCAAAAAAATTGAAGAATTTTAAACTATTCAAATTTATGGAAGTTTTCAAAAATCCTTTTGATTATATTGCTTCTTTAGGTTTGTTTGCATTTGTTGTGTCAATGATTTTGTTGTGTTTGAGTTTATTTGAAATTAAAAAACTTTGTATTTTGTGTGCATTTACTTATATTTTAAATTTGGCAATCGGTTGTGTTGCTACAGATTTTAAAAATGGCGGATTTGTGCATTCTATAAAACAAAGTGTTTTAGATTTTATTGATGCAATAAAAGTTAAAAAATATCTGATAGCATTTATCGTTGTTGTAGCTGCAATTGCAGGCTTTTTAACATATACTCGTGTAACATTTAAGTTCGCTCCACAAGTAAAAAGACAAATGGAATTTAAAGAATTTAAACATAAGAAAAATAAATTTGCGGTAAAAGGAAATCTTTTAGGAGATGAAAACGCAAAAGTAGTAGTTTATGTTTACTCAGATTATCAATGTCCTGTTTGTCCTATTCACAATGCTATGATGCATAAACTTGCAAAAGAAGTTAAAGGGATAAAAATTGTTCATAGAAACTTGCCTTTAGATACAGAATGTAATGCTTATTTGCAAGCTCCGTTCCATCAAGGTTCTTGTATAGATGCTCAATATTCTATTGCTGCTGAAAAACAAGGTAAATTATGGGAAATGAATGAAATTTTATTTGAACAAAAACCTCAAACAGAAGAAGAAATTTTAAAACTTGTTGCGAATAAAGGTTTTGATTTAGATAAATTGCAAGAAGATGCAAATAGTTTGGAAACACAAAACGAACTTAAAAAAGATATTGATTTCGCTTATAAACACGGAATTATGGGAACTCCATCAACAATGATTAATAATGAAGTGTATGTTGGTATAAAACCGTATAAAGAATTTAAAGAATGGGTTGAAAAGTATGGAGCAACAGAAAAATAAAATAGTTCTTCATGCTTGTTGCGGAATTTGTTCAGGATATCCTGTATCTTTTTTACAAGATGCAGGATATCAGGTTATTGTATATTTTTACAATCCGAATATTTATCCGAATGAAGAATATCAAAAAAGACTTGATGCAGAAAAAACTCTTTGTGAACATTTTGGATGTGAACTTGTTGAGGAAGAATACAATCCTGATGAGTTTTATAATGCAGCTAGAGGTTTGGAGCAAGAGCCGGAGCGCGGCAAAAGATGTGATAAGTGTTTTGAATTGCGCTTGAAAAAGACTGCTGAGTTTGCAAAGTCAAGAGGTATTGAGAGTTTTACAACTTCTATTGTAATTAGTCCTCACAAAAATTTTCAAAAACTTTCAGAAATCGGACAAAAAATTGCTCAAGAAGAAGGTTTAAATTTCCTTGCAATAGATTTTAAAAAGAAAGATGGCTTTTTAAAAACGAACAAAATATCTCGAGAATTGGGGTTATATAGACAAAATTATTGTGGATGTAAATTTAGTTTAAGATAAATCATATATATACACTATGAATTCTCTTAAAAATGTTATATAATAAAATAAAACCTTGATTTATAAGATAAAATAATTAATAAGAGAGAAAAAGGACGAAAGTATGAATAACAAGTTTATTTTGACATTAGCATTATTACTTGCAGCCGGTTCATTGAGTGCTTATGCTGTTGGAGTTGAAGGATTGCAGCCTCTTGACAGTAATTCAGCAAGAAGTTCTGTTTATCAAAATGCTGTTGCTGCAGATAGACAAAAAGCAACAGAACAAAATTCCGGTAGTACTACAAGTTTGAATATTAATACAAGTACAGTTTATTATCCAAATGCGACTACAAAAAGTATTGCCGCAAAATATAAAATGGGTAATTATTCCGGTTGTATGCAAGAATGCTATTCTTTGTTGAAAAAACAACCAAACAATGCAATTGCGTACTACTATTTGGCTATGGTTTATACACATCTTAATATGCAGGATAAAGCAGTTGAAGCTTATAATAAAGTTATCAGTCTTAACCCTGGGCAATATTTAGTTGACTATGCAACAAAAGGGCGTGATTGTTTGACCGGAGGTCCTGCTTGTCATCCTCAAGAAGTAAAACAAGAAGAACAGCTTGATGATTTGGATAAATTTATCAGAGCGCCTTATGGAAATGGTTTGTCTCCGGAATTGAATAATGAAGTTAGACAAAAACAACTTAATAATATTCAAGAAACAATTAATAAAAAAGATAATCTTGAAAATAAAGATATTCAAAAAATTAAAAATTTCGATAACAAAAAAACAGAAGCAGAAGAAACAATTAAAATTGCGCAGGTTTCTGACGATGATGTGCTAAAAGCAATTAATACATTAAAAGAAGCAGGTGTAAATGTTTCAGTATCTAACAGCGCAGAACAAAATCCGTATGCTGCTATGGCGCAATATCAAGATCCAAGAGTTGCTGAAATGAGTATGTTGCTTGGAAATAATAATAACAATAACAACAATAGTATGATGAATATGATTCCTTTAATGATGAGCCAAGCTCAAAAAGGAGAAAATATTGATCCGCGCTTAATGCAGACTATGATGATGAATTCTATGATGTCTGATTTTAATTATATGAATAATAACAATAACAATTATTAATAATTTATGGTATTAGATTATAAGACAGCTAAAGAAAAATTGTTGACAGGTTTAGTGGATAGAGACTGTCAGCAATTTTTCGTTAAAAATGGATGTGTTTTTGAAGATGCGTATCTGCATCTTTTAGCAGGTCATTTCCCTTACGCAAAAAAACAGTTTGAATTAATGGAAGATTTTGATATTCGCGCTCATTGGACGTTGTTTGAAATGTCTTTGATAGAAGGTGAAGTGACAGAATACCCATCATATTTTGAATTGAGAAACTTTTTGGAGATTGATTTAAACATATTTATAACTTATTGTCTCGGAACTTATGTGGAAAATATTGTTCGTTATGCTGATTTTATGTATACGATAAATCCTGAAGTTCATAAATTTATTGGCCGAGTTTTGTACAATAACAATTTAAAAGAACAAGGAATGTTTTTCTTGAATAGGGCGAAAAACTATTTTTATCATGATCCGGAATTACATTATTTGCTTGCTTATATTTATAATGAAAATGGAGAGATTGAAAATGCTCAAAAGGCATTAGATGCTTGCTTAAATATTTTGCCAAATTATTATCCTGCAAGAAATTTATCTGAAAAGCTCAAGTTAAAATAATTTGTAGATTTTAATTGTTCGTGATACACTCATTTTGCAAAATACTACTACTGGAGAAAATTTTTTATGATTATAATTATGGAGCGTAACGCTACAAAAGTTCAAGTTCAGCGTGTGATTGATTTTTTGAAAGATAATGGCTTTGATATTCGTTTTAATCAAGGGCAGGTTCATACCGTAATTGATGCAATTGGTGATAAAACATCTGTAACCCCTGGACGTGTATCGGCTTTTGAAGGTGTTAAGGAAGTTAAAGTTATTAGAGAACCATTCAGACTTGCTTCCAGAGATAGAAAGCCTGATGATACGGTTATAGAATTCTCTAATGGTGTAAAAATCGGCGGAAACAATAAGCCTGTTATGATAGTTGGACCTTGTTCAGTAGAAGAAGATTATGAAGGTCTTTTAAAAGTAGCTCTTGCTGCAAAAGAGATGGGGTGTGAGTTTTTGCGTGGTGGAGCATTCAAACCGAGAACATCTCCTTATGACTTTCAAGGTTATGGTGAAAAAGCTCTAAAATATTTAAAAAGGGCAAGCGAAGAAACAGGCTTGTTAACCGTTTCCGAAGTTATGGATGCTGCGGACTTAGATATGATGTGTGATTATGTAGATGTTTTGCAAATCGGAGCAAGAAATGTTCAAAACTTTAAGCTTTTACAGGCGGTTGGAAAATGTCGAAAACCTGTTATTTTAAAACGAGGTTTAGCAAGCACGATACGAGAATTTTTGCTTGCAGCGGAACATATTTTGTATAACGGAAATCCAAATGTAATTCTTTGTGAAAGGGGAATAAGAAGTTTTGATAATGCTTTTACCCGTAATGTTATGGATATTGCATCAATTCCTGTTATTAAAAAATATTCTCACTTACCAATAATTGTTGATCCTAGTCATGGAACAGGGCAAAGATATTTGATTGAACCTATGGCAAAAGCCGGTTTAGTTGTCGGTGCTGATGGTGTTATGATGGAAATTCACCATGACCCTGAAAATGCTTTATCAGACGGGAAACAGAGCTTGCCGTTACCAATGTTTAAAGAGGTTATGGGTAGAATTAACAAGTTTAATGAAAGTTTGCACTACGAAAAAAATTGTCTGTCTGCTAATGTAGGATAAGTGCTACGCACGTAATCCCAAACTATTTTCCTTGCCCCAACTGGGAGAAGGTAGAATTTGTTAATGAGTAAAAACTAATTTACAAATTCGGGTGAGGGGTAAAAACTTCCTTGCAAATGAAGTGGAACTGTTTGCTGAGGAAGAATTAATTATTGTCTTGCACAGACGGAGTTTTTTTATGGAAAAATATTTTTCCTTACGGGTTAGTACCCACCATAATCCTCCCTCACAAGTGAGGAAATGTTTATCTGGTATTACGCGGAGCGAAGCGACTTAGTATTCACCTCATACAATTTCTCTCCTCGAAATCAAAGATTTCGGTCCTCCCGCAAGTGGAGGACATGGGGGTTATTAATATAGCTAATTTTTTTATTCCTTTCCTTTGAGAGGTAATGGGGAGGGATGTGTGCTATTCCGCAAGGAAAATTATGATTAAATGATCGATTTCTCTTAATTATTAAGAAATGTAAACATGAGTTTAAAATAGGCTTAAATCCAGTCATAATGCCTCTATGCTATGCTATGCTATGCTATGCTGCGCGGCGCACTGTGTCAATTGTTTCGGCTTTTATGTTTTTATAAAGGAGTAAGGGAAATCGATTTTCAAAAAAGTCAAGAAAGAAATTATAGGAGAAAAATTATTATGGTAAATATCGCAAAAATTGGAACACAAGCTATGTCAAAACTTAAATCTGGTTCACTTGCAAAATACGCTAACAATCCAAAGCAATTTAATCCAACCTTAGGGAACTTAAAAGCCTTAAAAATGCACGAACCTCCTAAAGCAGATGTAGTAAATTTCAAAGTGACTGGTGAGGTATTAAAAGAAATAGCTCCAAAATTAGCTAAAGAACCTCCAGTATGGAAGAAAGTAATAGGAAAAATTTTTGGTTAACAAAATATAATTAAAAAAATGGATGAGATTATCTCATCCATTTTTTTTATGCATTTCTTTGGAAAAATCCTGCAATTTCTTTGTGTGGAAAGAATTTTACAACCGGACGACCATGAGGACAAGTGTATGGCATTTTTGTTGTTCGCCATTTTTTTACAATCTCTTGCATTTGCCAAGTTGAAAGTTTCTGACCTGCTTTTACAGACGCTTTGCAGGCTGTTGTAATTAAAATATGTTCCTCTAGTCTGTCAATATTTCCCTCTATATTTTCTAGAATATCGGCAAGAATTTCTTTTGGATTGACTTTTGCTATCATTTGAGGAACTTTTCTGAAAATAAGTTCGTTTTCTTTCAAAAATTCTATACCAAAACCAAATTTTTCAAATTTATCAATGTTTTCTTTGATTAGTTCTGCTTCGGTGCTAGAAACTGGAACAACATCTGATACAAATAACATTTGCGAAACTATATTTTTTTCTGACATAAGTTTTTCATAAATGTATCTTTCTTCTGCAATATGTTGGTCAATGATTTCAAGCCCATCTTCTTTTTCAACAAGTATATATGTGTTTTTATACTGACCTATAATATTTTCTTCAGGTTCTTGTTCTTTTTCTACAGGAACAAAAAATTGTCGTTGTTCAGTCTTTTCTTCCTGTTGTTGTGAAAATTTTTCTTCTTCCTCTTGCATTAAACGGTCAGAAACATAGATGGTATCTTCTTTTTTGTCAAAAAATATATCGCCTGAACTTTCGAGTTTTGGTTGTACAAAATCGACAACATTACTTTGTTCTTGTGGTTTGGAGAATGTCTGAGTTTGTCCAAATTGGCTGAACTGTTGCGGTTCAAATGAATTTGTTGTTTGTCGTTCAACGTAATTAGCGAGTCCTGCTTGGATTGATGTAAAAATAAAATTGAAAATTTGGTTTGTATTCTTGTATCTAACTTCTTTTTTGGTCGGGTGAACATTTACATCAACATCTGCAGGAGGAATCTCAAGATTTAGCACTACAAAAGGATATTTGCCATTTGCAATTAAACTTTTATAGGCTGTATCAATTGCTTTTTGGAAAACAGGACATTTTACGGTTCTCCCGTTTATATAAATATGGTAGCCCTTTTTACTTGAACGAGTGTAATTTGGAGTACTTACATAGCCGCTGATTTTTAATCCTGCCAGCTGATCAGTTTTTAAAACTTCTTTTAAGTTTGAAATAATATCAGCTGAATAAACTTCTTTTACTGTTTGCAAAAGATTATTTTGGCCGGATGTTTTTAAGACAGTTTTCCCATTTTTTTTCAATTCCAGAGAGCATTCCGGATGTGCTAATGCGATTGATTGAACAAGTTCTTGAATATAAGAAAACTCAGTATTTGAACTTTTTAAAAACTTTAAACGAGCCGGAATATTATAAAACAAGTCTTTTATATCCATAATTGTGCCGATTGCGCAACCTGTTTCAACTTGTTTAACTTCTGAGTTTTCGCATTTAACTTTTGTTCCGGTATCAAAATCCGCCGTTCTTGTTGTACAAGTTAGTTTGGAAATTGAAATTATGCTGGATAACGCTTCCCCGCGAAATCCTAGCGTATGAATGTTAAATAAGTCATCGTCAGTTGCTATTTTGCTTGTTGCATGTTTTGAAAAAGCAAGCATAATATCATCAGGGTATATACCGCAACCGTTATCGGCAACTCTAATATCTCTACAATCATTGTTTATTTCAATACTAACTTTGGTTGAGCCTGCATCTATAGAGTTTTCAACTAATTCTTTTACAACAGATGCCGGTCGTTCAATTACTTCCCCCGCTGCAATTTGGTTAATCAAATGTTTTGAAAGTTGCTTTATTCTCGCCATAACGTAAATCTCTCAATCCTTTTCTCAATCTACATCAAACACAAATTCATATAAATGTTTGATTACAAATTTGAAACATTTCAGTACGATAATAAGGAAATTGGGCGATAAGACAATAAACGACCGGAAATATTTTAAGATAGGGAGATTAAGGACTTGGCAAGAGTTAGAACTAATACAAAATTAAAACCGTCAAAAAAAGCTGATTTGCAGGTAGTAAAACCTGTCAAAACAACTCGTTACAGCGATATTGATTTAAATAACTGGAAAGCTTATGACCATGTGAAAACTGATACATTGTGGGAGTTTCCTACAAGATTGAAAGAAGGCGGACATTCTAACGAATATCATGGAAATTATATCCCTCAAATTGCTCAGCAATTATATGAAAGATTTACAAAGAAAAATGATGTTGTACTAGATTTGTTCTTTGGCTCCGGTACATCAGGAATTGAAGCAATTAATATGGGTAGACGTTGCATAGGCGTTGAGTTGAAGGATGAGCTTGCAGAAAGTGTTTCTCAAAAATTTACTCCAAAACAACTTGTTACAGATGTTCGTATTATCTGTGCAGATTCAGCATCAGAAGAAATGAGAGAAAAAGTTCAAGCAAGTTTAGATATTATGAGAGAAGAAAAAGCTCAATTCTTAATTCTTCACCCTCCTTATGATGATATAATCAAGTTTTCTGATAAAAAAGAAGATTTGTCTAATTGTGCAACAACAGAAGAATTCTATGACTTGTTTGCTAAAGTTGCAAAAAATGGCTATGATATGTTAGAAAAAGGGCGTTTTGCGGCTCTTATTATTGGTGATAGCTATAAAAATTCAGAAGTTCAACCGCTAGGTTTTGAATGTATGGCGCGTATGATGTCATTAGGCTTTAAGCTAAAAGGTATAATTGTAAAAGATATTCAAGGCAACGAACGAGCTAAAGGTAAAACAGCAAACTTGTGGCGTTATAGAGCATTAGCAGGCGGATTTTTTATCTTTAAACACGAATATGTTATGATTTTTGAAAAGAAATAATGTTTTTATTACTCTTGTAACATATCGTAAATAATGATTGTTTATTCATCGGTTTAATTTATAATTAAACCGATGAATTCTTATTCTATAAATAGTGCATATTATTCACAATCATTCGGAACCGTACAAAACAAGTCGGTTTCAAAACATCGTGTTAGAACTTATAACAGAGATATTTCAAAAGCAGATAAAACGAAAGCTTTAATTGGTTCTACCATTGGTACTGTTTTACCAATTTTGTTTATGATGAAAAAGCAAGGAGTAAAAAATCCTTTAAAGTTAAAATATGGAATGTGGGATATGATAGGAGTTTCTGCAGGTTCTATTGTTGGTGGTGTTGGCGCAGGGTTAATAGCTGAGGATAAAAAAGTTCAGAAAAATAGATTGAAAGAGGGCTTATTTCAATTTATGAATGCATCTATTCCTACTTGGATTGTTGGAGGAGTGGTTAGTCTTTGTGAAAATAGCAAAAAATACAATAATAAAAGAAATAAAATTTTATCAGTAGTTGGTGGGCTTTTGGTCGGAATGTATGGAGCTGCAGCCTTATCAAATGTTATAGTTGACCCTAAAGACAAGCATCCGGATAGAAAACTTTCATTTAAAGATGCATTAGCCAATATTGATGATGGTATTGGCGCTTTAGCATTAGCTAAAATTCCAATAGTCGAAAAATTAAATATAGGTAGATTTTTGCCAATAATATATGCAGCTTGTGGCTATAGAGCAGGACAAAGTAACTAAGAATTGATTGTTTTGACAATTCTTTTCATTAGCTCGCTCCAAGTTTCTCTTTCTCCCAGTCGGAAAAGTTTTACGCTATCGTACCAATCACAGTGCGTTAAGTCCATGTGCCAGCGCCAATTATAGTTGTATGGTAAAAGAATTATGCAAGGTTTTCCCATAGCTCCTGCTAAATGTGCTAAAGAAGAATCGCTTGAAATTACAAGATCAACATTTTCTAATGCTCCTGCAGTGTAAGAAAAATCTTTGAAATCTTTGCTCAAATCTGTAATATCATACTTGTTTGCAAGTTTAGTAAATTCTTCTGCTCCCTCAAAAGTTTGTGCAGAATAGATTTTAGTATCAGGTAATTCAAACAATGGCGCAAAAGCTTCTACATTAATAACTCTGTCTGTTTCATAATAAGTGTTTCCTTGCCATTTTATGGCGATTTTAAATTTGTTATTATTAAAGTATTTTTCTTTGAAATACTGAATTTTATCTGCAGTTGCCTTTAGATATTTGTCATGATGCATAAAGATTTCATCATTTTTCAAGCCCAAAACGTATGGAATGCTTAAAAAAGGTAGGTGTACGTCAAAATCAGTTCTATTTTCTTCATAAAACAAGTCCATAACTTCGGTATTAGGAAAGTTATCTCTAAATAATTGTGACAACTCTTTTTGTGGCTTGATTAAAAGTTTTTTGCAGCGTTTTTGCAATTCGGGAATATATCTTGCAAACATAATCATATCGCCAAAACCTGCTTCATAATAGGTATAAAGAGTTTTGTTAGAAATATCTTCGCCCTGCCAAAGCGGAGCTTTTTCTATTAAGTGCGGATAAGTAACTTTTTGTGACGTAATTGCAGTGCCTCGACAAAGACGGTTTTCAAAGTATTTTGTGCCTGTTTCGTAGTCTTTTATCCTAAAATATCCAAGAGACAAAAAATATAAGACCTCTTGGTCATTAGGGTTGATTTCAAGACATTTTTTGAAGTATTCAATTGCTTTTTGTGGGGCGTTTAAAAATAAATAAAGGCTTGCTAAGTTAAAACAAGCTTTTTCTGACTTTGGATTAAGCTCTAGAGCTTTAAGGTAAGCTTTTTTAGATTTTTTGTATTTAATATTATTTTTATAAGCAAGTGCAAGTATAAAATATATTTCAAAGCCGCAATTAACTTCTTGGCAAGCTTTTTCTAATATTTTTATTTCTGTTTCGTAATCTTTTTGAAATTCGTACACTCTAGCTAAATTTTCATAAAAATATGCATCTTTTTTTATTTCAAGAGCTTTTTTAATATATTTTTCTGCTTCATTCAATTGCTTTTGCGAAATTTTAATAAGTCCTAAAAGGTTTAAAACTTGTGCATTTTGAGGTTCTGTTTCCAAAACTTGTTTATAAACTTTTTCAGCTTCGTCAAGTTTGCCCTGAGAATGTAATTTGAACGCAGTATTTAGCATAGTTGTATTATATCGGGGAATGAGGAAGATTGCAAGGCTAAAGAGTGAGAAGTGAAACGTGAAAAGACCTTATCTATGGGCAATAAGGCTTTAAGGCGATAGGGCAATAAGATTTTACAGTCATTGTGAGCGAATGCGAAACAATAATGTCGTCATTCTGAGGGCTTTGCCCGAAAGAATCCAGCTGATTAATTTCAATATTGGCGGGG
>CAKUQA010000009.1 GCA_934675225.1 uncultured Candidatus Melainabacteria bacterium
CTGTAATTGACAAGGTCGCCTTTGGATTGTGGTCAGTAATTAAAACCCCTAACCCTTTTTCTTTAGATATTTTTTTAATATTATCTTTAATATCACCAATCGCAATCGGGTCAATACCGGCAAATGGTTCATCCAATAACATAAAATCAGGGCTGGCAGCTAACGCCCTTGCTATTTCAACCCTTCTTCTTTCACCGCCTGATAGCGATACAGCAGCATAAGAACGAAGTTTCAGAACTCCAAATTCTGTTAAAAGTTCTTCAAGCTTTCTTTTTTTCTCATTAACAGTTAGTTTCTCATTCATTTCAAGAACAAGTTTTATATTATCTTCAACAGTAAGTTTTCTAAAAATAGAAGCTTCTTGAGGCAGATATCCGATACCTGCTTTAGCTCGCTCATTCATAGGCCAACATGAAATATCCTCTCCATCCAAGAAAATATGTCCTTTATTTGGTTTCACAAGTCCTACAACCATATAAAATGTTGTAGTTTTTCCGGCTCCATTCGGACCTAAAAGACAAACAACCTCACCTTTATTTATATCAAAAGAAACATCATTTACAACGCTTCTGTCACCGTATATTTTTATCAGATTTTTAGCCTCAATCCTCATTCCATACCCCTTTTTGTTTATAAGAATATTTTACTTTAAAAAAATATCTATTGCAATTAAAAAGTGTAAAAACTAAGGATTAAACAAACACATGTTAACAAATATTAACTTATATAATTAATATATGTTATAGATATTCTATTTAGTGGAATACATGAGTATAACCATTTTCTTTTTCTTTATTTTCTCCTACACACACTAACCTTTTACCAAATATGAGATTGGCCGTTTATAACGGCTATTTTTATGACAGTTTTAAATATTTGACCCGCTAAACTATTCAGTCATAGTTGCGGATTACAGGCAGGCTTGATTACTCCGTTTATTTATTAAGCCTGCCTGATGTTTTGGTGCTATGCACGTAGCTGTTGATTATTTTGTTTTTTTATTGTATAATTTGCCAAAGAGTAGTTTATTATAAAAATATTATTACAGATTTAAACATTTTGGCAGGAAAGGAGATTATATGGAAGAATTGCAAGAAGAAGTGCCTAATTATGATGAAACAGAAAGTATTTGAAAAATTGATGGTCCAATTGGTAGAATGAGTTATTTTTGGATAACATTGGGGATTATGTTAATTCTTATTGCCCCTGCACTATTAATAAAGTTGTTAATGCCTTTCTTTTTGCCAATTGCATTAATTTTGGTTTTAATTGGAATTTATTTGTCTTTTGTTGCAACTGCAAAGCGATTTTATGATATTACAGGAGATTCAAAAAAGGGTACAATTATTGCTATTGTTTTAATACTTTTGCAGTGGGTATTCAGTCCTGTTGGGTTTGTCATATTAGCATTTTGTTTGTTTGTGCCTGGCAAGTTTATAAAATAAAATTTTATAAAAATTTCTATGTAAAAAAAATAAGACGGATTGATATCACGTCTTATTTTTTATGTTTTTATTATTTTTGTACGTCAAAATTATTTTACAAAATATGTTGCATTAACATTTGCAAAAACTTTAATTACTCCACTTTCAATAGTTGTAGATGCTCCAGCTGCTTCTGAATCCATTGACATCGCTTTATTTGACATAAGCATTCTATATTGTGGTCTGGAAGTATTATTTGTACTACAACTTACATCCATTGTTCTTAAACCGGCAATAGTTGTAGGAACAGTTTTTGCCACTGCATTTGCTCTCGTTGATGCTTTTTTAGCAGCAATCGTCAACAAGTCGTTACATTGTGCTTCATAATTAGAAACAGAGAAGTTTAAACTATTTACATCTGTTGCACCCAAAGAAATAGCTTTATCAATCATTGAACCAATTTTGTCAATAGATTTTGTATGAACAATTACAGAATTTGAAACTTGATATTTATCAAAATTTCTTTTATTTCCTGAATAAGTATAAATTGGAGTAGCACTAAAATCAGCAGTCTTTATATAATCGCCTTTTGAAGAATCTATCATAGATTTCAATGTAGAAATCACTTGTTCAGAAATCTCTTTATTTTGCAAAGTTGCTTTTTGCATTGATTTTGAATCATAAGTCTTAATTGCAATAGAAATTTCTGCAACATCAGGAGCTAATTCAGTATTTGCACTTGTATTAACAGAAATATAACCTCTTTCGATTGCTTCAGAAACCGCTTGTACAGAAGCACAACCTAATGCTAAGCCAATAATTGCAGCAGAAATTACAAATTTTTTCATACATTCTCCTTTTCTGATTTCTTGTCATCACTATTTTCGCTATTCTCTACTTTTTTTACTTCTTTAAGCTCTTTCATAGACTTAATTTCAGCCGACTTTAAAATCATTGAATTTAAAGCTTGAGCTTGTGAATGAATTTTAATACGTTCAAGCAATTTTTGCATATCTTTTTCGCTCAATTGTTCAGGAGCCTTAAATTCTACAATAAACTTTTTCTTATCATTAATTATAAAGCCTGAAATTGCGACAATTGCCCAAAGCATTAATCCTTGGTAAAAATTAATTAACGGCAACGGAGCATAACCGGCTGCATAGTTCCATAATTTCATAGCACAAATTGCAGGGAAAGCAATAAATCCGGCAGCTAAACAAGTTCCGATAAAGATTACCATGCATATTCCCCTAAGTCCTGATATTTGAATAACTCTTGGTCCTTTTTTCATATATTTTGCACTTCCTTTTACTCTATCATGTTCAGAAAATCATTTTCTGTCAATATTATAACACCTAATTTTTCTGCTTTGTCTAATTTTGAACCGGCTTTTTCTCCGGCAACAACATAAGATGTATTTTTAGATACTGATGATGAAGTTTTTCCACCCAGCATTTTTATTTTTTCAGAAGCCTCATCCCTTGTCATATTTTGTAATGTTCCTGTCAGAACAAAAGTCTTTCCTTTAAATTTATCTGAAATATTTTGAGCCGGTGGAGCCGGTTCAATACCAAGTTCTTTTAATTCTTCTAACATCTGAATTGTTTCAGGTTTTCTAAAGAAATCATAAATATCTTTAGCTATTATTTCTCCAACACCTTCAACATTTGACAATTCTTCTATCGAAGCATTTTTGATATTTTCTAATGTTCCGAATTCATTTGCTAAAACACCTGCTGTTTCTTTGCCGACATTTCTTATTGTAAAAGCAGTCAAAAAGCGAGCCAGCGGACGATTTTTGCTTTCTTGAATTGCATTAAACATATTAAAAGCAGATTTTTCTTTAACCAAATCAAGTTGCATAAAATCTTGCATGTTCAATTTGTACAAATCAACAGGAGTTTTTGCAAATCCTTTTGTGTAAAGTTGCTCGATTATTGAAGGTCCGATTTTATCTATATCCATAGCATCTTTCGAAACCCAATATTCAATCTTTGCACACCTTTTGGCGTGACAATCAGGGTTATCACAATATAAATTTACTTCATCCTCATGAGTTGTCAATTTAGAATGACAAGACGGGCAAAATTCTGGAGGGGTATACTCCGGTAACTTGTAATGATCTTCATCCTCAATAACTTTAACAACTTTTGGAATAATTTCTGCAGCTTTTTTGATATAAACTCTATCCCCAATTCTTACATCAAGCCTTCCAACTTCATCAAAATTATGCAAACTTGCTCGAGCCACAGTACTTCCACCAAGTTGAACAGGTTCAAGAATTGCAACCGGCGTAATTGCACCTGTTTTACCGACACTTTCTTCAATCGCAACAAGTTTTGTTGTAACTTCTTCCGGTGGAAACTTAAAGGCTGTAGCCCATTTAGGTGCACGAGAAGTAAAGCCCATTTCTTGCTGAACAAGAATATCATTAACTTTTATAACTACACCATCCGTGGCATAATCAAGTCCAAAACGTTTTTCATCCCATTCTTTGCAATATTCAACAGCTTCTTTTGCATTTTTACAAAGTCTGATATTAGGATTAACCTTAAAACCAAGCTTTTTCAAATACATAAGACTTTCGTAATGCGTTTTTGGCACATCTTTAACACCATCAGTAAAAATAGCAGTATAACAAAACATAGACAAGTCTCTCTGGGCTGTCACCTTACTATCCAGCTGACGAATTGAGCCTGCTGCTGCATTTCTCGGATTGGCAAAAAGTTTTTCACCTTTCGCCAAATTTTCTTTATTTAGCTTTTCAAAAGATTCTTTAGGCATATAAACTTCACCACGAACTTCTACACTAACAGGTTCAAAAAGTTTCAAAGGAATAGCCTTAACAGTTTTTAAATTATTTGTTATATCTTCGCCTGTAATTCCATCACCTCGAGTTACGCCACGGACAAAAATCCCATTTTCATAAGTCAAAGCCATAGCAAGCCCATCAATTTTAAGTTCACAAACTAATTCTTGCTCACCATATTCTTTAACAATTTTTTTATACCAATCACCTTCCAAATCTTCATAATCATAAGTATTATCAAGACTATAAAGTCTATATTTATGCTTATACGGAAAGAATTTTTCACTAACAGAACCAACTCTTTGTGTCGGGCTGTCGGGCGTAACAAAAAGCGGATTTTCGCTCTCTAATTTTTTTAATTCAGCAAACATTTTATCATATTCATAATCACTGATAGACGGATTATCTTCTACATAATATTTGTAGTTTGCTTTATTAATTTCGTTTTTTAAAAAATTTATTCTATCTAATACCATGGTTTTCTTCTTTTTTAATTTTTTATGATGGCTACGTTGTTGTTTTGATATGCCCTGCTAACATTTATTAATGTAATTTTTGATATGGTCTTTTCACTTCTCACATTTCACTTTTCTCTGCAATTACTACATCACCATCAACAATTCTCTGATAACCTTTGTTGCTACAGCAGTTGAAACTCCTGAAGCATCATAATCCGGAGCCAATTCTACTACATCAGCTCCTACGATATCAAAGTTTTTAAGGTACTCAAACCACCCCATCAATTCATTAAACTGCATCCCGCCACTTTCCGGAGTTCCGGTTCCTGACATTACAGATGGGTCAAGAACGTCTAAATCTACTGTTACAAATATTTTTTTACTTCTCAATTCATCAAGTTCTGAATATTCATGAATAAGAGTATTATGTTTTTTCATAAATTCCCATTCTTCTTTCATGCCTGAACGAATTCCTATTTGCTTTATATTTTCAGGGCCAACAATTTTTGAAGCATGACGAATTACGGCAGAATGCGACATTTCTTCGCCCAAATATTCTTCTCTCAAGTCTGTATGTGCATCAAAATGAACAATTGCCAAATCTTTATAAAATTTTGCCACAGCCTTAATTTCAGGCAAAGTAACAAGATGTTCACCACCAATACCAAATACTCTTTTTCCATCCTTATAAATCTGCTCTACATTTTCTTCAATCAAATCCAAAGATTTATATGTATTTCCCAAAGGGAATTCCAAATCTCCAACATCGTGAAAATTCACATCTTCCAAATGCTTATCAAAACGAGGGGAATAATCTTCCAATCCCCAACTTGCAAGCCTGATTTGTTCCGGAGCAAACCTTGAACCGGAGCGATACGAAACCGTTCCGTCAAAAGGCATTCCAAGCATTACAATATCTGATGAAGCATAATCTTCATTTTGTCCCATCCAATTTCTATCTAAAAAAGGTCCTCTTAGCATAATTTTCTCCTATATTTAACTCTTATTTTATAATAAATAAAAGAATTTTTCAAAAGATTCTTGCATTAAAAGATTTGAATATACATACGAAACAGCAAAAAAATAATGAACAAACTTCTAATAAAAGATATTTTGAAGAATTATCCTTATGATTTTTACTATTATGGTTCTCGAGTAAAAGGAGATTTTACTAAGGCATCTGATTTAGATATTTTAACTGACAAAATTTCTTATTCCGAAAAAGAAGAAATCGAAACTCGGTTCAATGAAAGCAGAATTCCTTATATCGTAAACATTTCCGTAAAATGTAATATGGATAAAAATTTTTATAATTTAATAAAAAAAGATTTAGTTAAAATTGAAATTTAAACTATTGATTTTTCCAATAAAATAATTAAAATAAGTATATGAAGAAATTTTTGTTAGTTATAGTTGGAATATTTTTAGCTACACAATTAAGTTATGCAGAAACTAATTATGAACAAATTTATAGAGAATTAGAACCTGCAGACTTTTCTTATGTACACAACATAGACCCCGGAGAAATGTATGACGTACAATATACATCTTGGTCTCCATATCCACTTTTTAGATTAACATCTCCATTATTTTTTAAAAATACAACAATTGAACCAGGATATTACCTCTTAACTCCGAGAGAGCAAAACGGCAGATGGTTTATTTTGTTTAAAGAACAAGCAAAAGTTAAATATATAGTCCCTGTATATAAACGAGAGGTTGTACCTTTTGGATTTTACGATGCAAATCTCCCAAAAGCGAAATTAACTCCTTCTCAAAAATTTCAAGTTAAACTATACGACTTTGTGGGAAAACACGTTAGAAGTTCACAACGGAAACCTGCACCAGAAACATTTTTAGAAACAACTGATTTAGAAAATAATTTTATTTCCTTAATTGTTTATTGGGGAGATTACAGGTATTATATGGTACTTAGAACTATTCAATTATAAAAAATAAAAAACTTGTTGAAAATAATCTCAACAAGTTTTTTATATAAAATCAACTACTTTTTATACTTACACATCATCTTCATCAGCATCTTCGTCTTTATTAAATTTATCAAGAACCATAGTTGCCATTTCTTTTGCAATAATATGTTGAGTTGCAGCAGGACAATTTTGGAGCATATTCATAGCTGTTCTAAGTGTACTGTCAATATCGTACCAACGACCTTTACGATTGTCGTCTATTCCTGAACCTACAGCATTAATAATATCTTCAACAGCTTCAAATTTTTCATCCTCAATATTATGTTCAATAATAATTTTAATTAAATTCAAAGCAATTCTGATTTGAGTTTCATCATCTGATTTTTCAAGAGTTTGAACTGCTTGAGACAAAACCGGATCTTTGTCGTACCAGCGTCTATGCTGATTTGTATATTCTTCTTTCATAATTTTCTCCTCTTTTACTGCACTATGGAACTATTATGAAGTTTTTTTGAGAATATGTCAAGCTTTTTTGAGAATTCTACTAATCTTCCAAAACGTTGCTAACCTCGTTTGAAAGTAACACCCTTATTCCCTTTTGGATATTCCCAACCAAGTGAACAATCCTCACAAGCAATCCTACAAGCTCCGCATTCAAGACAATTTTCATAATTTACTATTAATTTTTGTGCGCTTTCATCCCATTCATATACACCGGCAGGACAAATTACAGTACAAATTTTTGACTCACAATTTCGGCAACTTTCTTGATTAGGTTTTAAATGTGAAACTGTATCAGGTGTGTATTTTACTGTATATAATTTATTTTCTAAATCACTCATTTCAAAATTCCCCACAATAATTTAATTGCAGCCCAAGCATCTTTGAATAAATCAGATATTTTTCTATCTGTAAAAATACTTTTTATAAATTTACGATATTTTTCTCGTTTTGGAATACTGTCAACAGCTTCAAACATTTCAAAAAATTCATTAATTTTTTTAGGGTAATAACCCAAGAAATGCTCTGCTCTTTCAGACACACCACCCAATAAATCTTTATATGTATTCAAATCTTTCATTATAAAGCCATTTTCTAAATGTTCTTGATAATAAGAAAGAGCATGTTCTGAATAATCGCATTTTCCTAAAGCAATAATTGCAGCTTCTCCGGCTATTTTTCCAGAAATCATAGCAAGATTAGTACCTTCCCAATGCATATTATTCACAAACATCGCTGCATCACCACAAACCATTACTCCTGCTCCAAATAATAACGGAACTTTTTTGTATCCGCCTTCAGGAATTAAATGCGCAGAATATTCCAGTAATTCTCCATCTTTTATTAAAGGAGCAATTTCAGGATGAGCCTTTAATTTGTCTAACAAATCATAAGGACGTAAACCTTTTTCAATAAGCTCGCTTAATGTAACGCCTAATCCTATACTTATTGAATCTTTATTTGTATACATAAATCCAAGCCCAAGCATTCCAAGCATAGGGCCTCCAAAAATTTCATATATACAACCCTCGTCATCATTTACATGAAATCTGTCATTTATTTTTTCTTTAGAGAGTTTAATAACTTCTTTTACACTTAATGCAACATCTTCCGGCTTTAAATCTCCTCTTAGCCCGATTTGCTTTGCCAAAAGAGAATTTACCCCATCTGCAAGTACCACAATATTTGCATAATAATCTTCTAACTCTGTTTTTACCCCTTTTACATAACCATCTTCAACAATAAGTTCTCGAACAACAGTTTCTTCAACTAAAATAACACCCTCTTTTTTAGCTTCATCCGCCATCCAACGGTCAAATTTACCTCTAACAACAGTATAACTTACAATATTTTCTGTTTTCTTTTTGTGAGAAATAACTGTTGCATCATCCTCTCCAAGTAATGCGTATTTATGTTCGATATTTTTCCTTTCTAAAGGAGCTTCTTTTTCAAAATTTGGGAAAATTTCTCTGGTCGGTTGAGCATAAATAGCGCCACCAAAAACATTTTTACTTCCTGAAAACTTTCCTCGCTCAATAAGCACAACTTTTTTGCCTGCTCTTGCAAGAGTTATAGCACAAGAAATTCCGGCAGGGCCCCCACCGACAACTATTACCTCAACTTTGTTATCATTCTCTGTATTTTCCATAATAAACCACCCGATATATTTACAACAAAAACTATACATCAAATTTTATTTATTGTAAAATAGTTAATATGATAATTACAGCAGGCAAATTCAAAGGTCAAAAAGTACAAGCTCCGGATGAAAAAATCACACGGCCGACCCTATCTAAAGTTCGGATGAGTATTTTTAATACCCTACAAGCGATGATTGACTTTGAAGGAAATTCTTTCTTGGATATGTATGCAGGCTCGGGAATAATGGGACTGGAAGCTCTGTCCAGAGGGTTTTCATCCGTTGTCGCAATTGAAAAACATCCTAAAGTCACTCAAGTAATTAAATCAAATTTCAAAAAATTTAATCCTATTCCAAAATTAATAATTGGAGACAGCCTGAAAATCCCAAATAAATTAACAGAAAAATTTGATGTTATATATATTGACCCACCGTACTTTTCCGGAATTTATGAAAAAAGTTTAGAAGCAATTAAAGAGCTTACAAATGGAATAGTTATATTGGAACATGTTACAGATGTTGATTTTTCAGGTTTTGAATTAATTAAACAAAAAAAATACGGCGACAAAATAATAACATTTTTAAAGAGAATTTAATAAATCGCATAAAAAAACAGAGCTGAATAAAATCCAACTCTGTTTTTATATATTTTAATAAGTTAATCTTACTTAACCAATTCTTTGAATTTTTTACCAGCTGAGAAAGCAGGAACTGTTTTAGCAGCAATTTTCAAAGGAGCACCAGTTTGAGGGTTTCTACCTGTTCTAGCAGCTCTTTTGCGTGGTTCGAATGTACCAAAACCAACTAGAGTTACTTTTTTACCTTTTGAAACTGTTTTTTCAATTGTTTCTAAAGTTGCTGCAATAATATCAGCAGTTGCTTTTTGAGAAACTTTAGCTTTTTTAGATACTTCTTTTACCAATTCTTCTTTGTTCATTATGAACCTCCTTTTTCCTTATACATACAGTTATAGAAACCATCTCTCTCCTGCATGCTTTTGTCTCGACAAAATTTATTATAACATTTTATTGTAATTTGGCAAGTGTTTTTCAAAAAATTTTCAATATAAACAAATTATAGAGCGGTTTTCAAGGAGACCATACTCCATAACCCTTTATAAATAGTGAATTTTAGCTAATTATAAGATTTTGGATCAACCTTTGCAAATTTTACATCTTTATAAAAATACTGCAAAATTTGATAAGCGTTATAGCCTTGTTTTGCTAAATTATTTGCACCATGCTGAGACATTCCGACACCATGCCCGTTTTTCTTTATATTATCATCAAACGACGGAACAGAACGCAAATATGGTAAATTTGTTCCCCAGCTGTTTGTATTTGTCATTCCACCGGCAGATGCAGAATAATAAGCACTTATAACCTTCATGTTATAAGTTAAAACAATACCTTTAGTTTGGTCTACCGCATAATTTGTATCGGCTGTTTCTGCAGAAGCTCCTCTGTATGCTTGATCTTCCGGTGTATCTTTCAAATCATATCCAAATCTTGCACGTTTCCCCAAATTGGCAAGCGCATAACTTCTTGCAGCAATTGCTTGAGCTTTATGAGCTTCAGTTGCCCAACTCGACGGCATTTCTGACGGAACAACTCCTCTTATATAATCTTCTAGCGGAACATTGTTTATTACAGTAAGTTTTCCACCTTTATTTTGAATCATTAAAATTCCGCGATACCATCTGCCTTTTGCACTGACAAAACCGGCACCAAACGGTTTAATTACACTGTTATCCGAATTTACTTGGTAATATTTTCCTTTATCTTGAATTGACATTAAAGTATGATAAGGTTTAATTTCATAACCCTTCATAGCTTCCAAATCACAAACACTGTGATTTGTATTTGCGTCGATAATTATACCTTTAACAGATGTCCCAATACCTGCTGATTCAACTGATGTTTGTAGTCCTATTTTTATTGCATAACAAGGGGACGCAAAAATTTGCGACAAAACTAATATTGAAAATATTAATAAAATCTTCTTCACAACTCTTATTATAGCACATTAAGTTAAAAAAGTGTTTAAGTCATACGATTGATTTTTTTGCCATCTTTATTTTCGTTTTTTTCAACAATTCCAAGGTCACTTTTAGCCCTTTTTACCAACGGTTTGCTAAGTTCCTGACCGACAGAATATGAAGTCATTGACCCTGTAACAAAAAGTAAGCCTTTTATTATAGCACCGGCTTTACCTTTCAGATTGTGCTTTTCCAAATAATCAAAAATTGGTTTTAATGCCCTGTTTTCTGACATATTTTCAAGAGTTTTTTGCACCGCATTGGAAGATGCGACATCATCATAGTATTTTTTAATCATACCTTCTCCTGCAAACATCGCAGAAAGAGCCGCAACTTCGGTTATACCTGTTCCGACTTTATCATCCGACATAACCGTTTTAATCACACCCGAAGCACAAATTAACGGATTTACATTATTTATGGCAAATTGTGTTGCTTTTCCTGCATATTCAAAAGCTTTATTTTGTTTTGCCAAATCAGAAAAAACACTCAGTGCACTCCGAGCAGTATTTGCAGCAATACCATCATATTTGGCTACTTCTTGAACCAAACCTGCTGTTTGACCAAGCGTGACCGCACTTCTGCCGATTTCTCCATTCTGAGCTTTATCGGCATTTCTATATGCAAATATTCCTGATGCTACCGCACTGAACATTACAATAATACCTATTAAACTACACTACATTTATATAAAGTAATTTTATTTATTCAAATTGCGTAGCGGAGTAAAATTTGTTACAAAATTAATATTTAAACTTATTTATTTTTTTTAAAATGAACAAAATATTTTAATTTTCGTTCTATTGATAATAGAAAAAAAACTGTTATAATATAAACTATGAAAAAATTATTACTAATTCTCGTGTTACTTTTAATATCTCCAATTGCGCAATCACAAGATTTGCCTAATGTTCAGTTGCCATTAAGAGATTACCACGGAATTATTATCCCTGCCGGAACATTCGTGCCTGTTATGAATGCTCAAGAAATTTCTACACAAAATTGCCAAGAAGGCTACAAGGTTAAATTTATTGCAACAAATGACCTTTTTCTTCATGACACAATAATTATTCCCAAAGATACAGAATTTTACGGTTATATAGAAAAAATGAATGACCCTGTAATTGGCACAAATGCTTCAATGAAAATAAGAATTTCCAAAATGACTTATACCGACGGTTACGAATTACCTATAAAAGGATATTTGTATTCATCGAATAATAATTTATTTGGCGGTGAAATTTCTGAACCGGTAAAATATAAACCAATGGCTCAACGTCAAATTCGAATAAAAAAAACTACTATTCAAATGGTACCGTCTTACGAAAGAAAAATGGGCTCTCATACAACAATTGAAGCCGGTTCAAATGAAATTATAATCTTAACATCACCTACTTGGATAACACACACCTTAACAAATTGACTTATTATAAATTGTAAAATACAATGTACGGATAGAGAGGTTAATTATGAAAAAAATCGGATTTATATTAACAACAATGATTTTGACAACAGGAATTGCTTATGCTGCACAAAACTTTGATGTGCAACAAAATTCCGAAGTACCTTTATACCAAGAAAAATATTATCCTTCACAAACAATAAAGGGAAATCAGACTCTAAAAGGAAGTGTTGTGACAGTTCCTGCCGGTCAGAATATGCCTGTTGTAGTAACAACTCCTATTAGTTCTGCAACAATGGTTACAGGGCAAAATGTTACAGTTGCGCTAGGCTCTGATTTTTATTACAACGGAAATCTGATTGCTCAAGCAGGAAGTACAGTTACCGGAACAGCAATTGAAGTTTCTAAAGCAAAACACGGCAGTATGAACGGGAAATTATTGCTAAGATTTACGCAAATTACAACACCTTATGGAGTTCAAATTCCAATTTCCGCAGTTGTTAAGACAAGTGACAACACAGGCGTTTTAATTGGCGGAACTAAAATGGATGTTACAAAGAATTATGGTAAAGATATTGCCGTAGGAGCAGGTGCTGGAGCTCTTGCAGGTGTAATAATTTCACCTCTTGCAGGTGGTAGTGTCGGAAAAGGTACAGCTCTTGCAACTGCAGTTGGTGCTGGTGGCGGAGTTGTAAAGTCTATTTGGGATAAAGGAAATGATGTTGTAATTCCTGCTAATTCAGCAATTCAGTTGACACTTACCCAACCGATTACTGTAAATCCAGCAATTTATAACAATAATTATTAGAAACTCGGGTAATAATTTTATTTTTGTTTTACAATAGAATTAAAACACGAAGTCAGATATTGGGGAAAATAAATGTCCTTATTAGGAAAATACACAGACAATTTCATAGAAGAAGAAAATGAATTTGACAAAAACTCAGGCTATACAACGCCTGCAGTTCTTAAAAATGATGAAGAAATAAGTTTAAAAAAATCAATACTTATTTCAGCATTACTCCATCCTACAGCAATAGGAATTTGGGCGTTAACGCTTTTAATACTTGCTATGATGGGGATTTCACTCACTATATTTGAAAAACCGAAACCAAAAACAAACGATATAGAATTTGTTCTTGTAGACAAGGAAGAAACTCCTATCAATAAGAAAACTCCTTATCGTGCAGACATAAATTCAAGAGCAGGCGGACATCATGATCCGACAAGAAAAGTTTCTATGCCATCACCAGCCCCAGGAGCACCAAAACAACAGGCTGCAACACCAAAACCGGCACAAACTCCGAAACCTGCTCAACACCAAAATCCTTTACAAAAAATGGTTAAACAGGTGACTCAACAAGCGACTCCTGCTCCGGCT